>JAJFUG010000057.1 GCA_021372515.1 bacterium | reverse complement strand
CCAAGCGCTCCTATAAACCCGCGTTCTCTCCCTTTGAAGCTCTCAGTTTTCTGTCTAAAACCGAGGCGGATTACGACAAGGGGCTTCTCCGGGCTTTCATCATGATGCTGGGCAAGCAGATCGAGCAGGAAAAGAAGATGGTTTGACCGGCCGTTTTAAAGTGAGCGCGGAGAGTATTTCCATGCCTGTCAGCCAGGGAGCGCTTCCGCCCCGGGCGGGATGGGCTTTTGTAAATACGGATACAGTTCAGCAGTGCAGAGTCGATACCACTGTTTACCGGGCGCTGTCTTCATCCTGACGCGGACGCCGGTGTTTTTTGTTGAGCCCACCGAAAACACGGACCATGAATTCAGAATCCAGAAAGCCCGTTCAGGCCCCGGGAATCCTTGCCCCGGTGGAGGACAGTCTTGCGCGCGGTGATGCTCCCGGGTTGACGAGATTGTTTCGGGTTTTTCCGGGAATGATATTCCGTTGCCGGCTCGGTTCGCGCTGGCAATTCGAGTTCGTGAGCCAGAGCTGTCACAACCTGACCGGCTTCAGTCGGGAAGAGATGCTGGCGGATCGGGAGGATGGAGTCGATCTGCTCGGGCTGATCGATCCGGCCGATCGCGAGAATTTCCGTGCGGCGGCCCTCGCGGCGGCAGCCGCCGGTGAGACTGTCGATACGAAGATGCGGATGTTTACAAAGGAAGGCGTTCTGAGATGGGTCTGGCTGCGTGGTGTGGGGATCCCGGAAGGGGAGGAAGGCTGTGGGTGGCTGGAGGGATTCATGACCGACATCACCCCCGGGGTCCTGAACGAGGAAAGGATGCGGAAGGAAAGCATGCATTTCCGCACCCTGGTCGAAGCCCTGCCGCAGGTCATTTTCGAGACCGACCGCAGCGGGGTCCTCACTTTCGGCAATCCCCTGGGTTTCCGGCTGTTCGGTTACTCTCCCGAGGATATTTCCTCCCGGCTGAACGTGCTGACCATGATCGCGACCGAGGATTTGGACCGCGCCCGGAAGAATGTTGCCAATGTCATGTCCGGCATAAGCTTAGAGGGGCATGAATACATAGCTTTGCGCAAGGACGGCAGCCGTTTCCCGATCATGATCTACTCGACCGCCATCCTCGATGAGCAGGGCGCAGCCCAGGGCATGCGTGGCATTATAGTCGACATAACCGACCTCAAGGAGTCCCAACGCCGTCAACGCCTGACCCTGGATGTCCTGGAAACGCTGAACAGCAACCTGAGCGGCCAGGAGATAATCAGCCGCATCCTCCAGCTTATCCGTCGCTTCACCGGCATCGAGGCGATAGCGATCCGTCTGATCGAGGGCTCGGACTACCCGTTCTACGAGGCTGAGGGTTTCCCCGCCGATTTCATGGAAGCCGAAAAAAGTCTGCTTGCCGACAGCGATGGCGACTCTGGGTTGGCCCAGAACCGGCATGATTGTGTCTGCGGTGCGGTGGTAGACGGCCGGGTGGACCTTACGTTGCCCTGTTTCACCGAGGGGGGGAGTTTCTGGGTTGACTCCTCAGCCAGCCTGATCGCGCAGAAACCTGCGCTCAAGCGCAACAATCACCTGCGCGGACTGTGTCTGGAACTGGGGTTCGAGTCCCTGGCCCTGATCCCCGTACGGGCGGAATACGAGATGATCGGGTTGATCCAACTGGCCGACCACCGTCCAGGAGTGCTGAATCTGGGCCTGATTACGTTTTTCGAGGACCTCGCCTCGAGCATCGGCATCGCCATCTCGCGCAAGCTTGCCGATGACCGTTTGCGGGATAGCGAAACGCGTTACCGCGAAATGGTGGAGAACATAACTGAAGCCATCTTCTCGGTGGATATCAAAGGGATTATTACTTATATCAGCCCGGCGGTCAAAGCGGTTGTGGACTACGAGCCATCCGAGATGGTCGGGCATTCCTACGAGCGTTTCATACATCCAGACGACCTTGAGCGAATGAGGCGCAAGTCTGAGGAAGTCTACCGGGAGGGTACTGGTACCGGCCAGTGGCGCGTCCTGACACGTCAGGGAGAGACCCGCTGGGTCAGGATGTCCAGTCGCCCGATAATCAAGGACGGGAAGCCGATCGGTCTGCGGGGGGCGATAACCGATATTACCGCTCACAAGCAGTTCGAGGATGAACTCTCGCTTAAAAACTGTGCGATCGATTCAGCCCTGACCGGCATTCTCATGGCGGACCTGGAGGGCACCGTGACCTATGTCAACGAGGCCTTTGCCAGGATGTGGGGCTTCGAATCGACGCAGCAGGTGGAGGGGCGCCGCTACTCCGATTTTCTGCAGGAGACGCTGGATGAATCCATGATAATACAGGAGTTCGAGCACAACCGCATCTGGCGCAGCGAGCTGAGCGGCAAGCGGATGGACGGCAGTCTGATCACGGTGCTGGTCCAGTCCAGCGTGGTGACGGACACGATGGGAAGGCCGCTTGGCTATGTCGCCTCCTGCACCGACACCACGGAACTGCGTCAGCTCGAACAGGAGCGCGGCAAGGCGGCCAAGCTCGAATCGGTGGGCTTGTTGGCCGGCGGCATCGCGCACGATTTCAACAACATCCTGACCGCGGTGCTGGGCAATATCTCGCTGGCCAAGGTGATGCTGGAGCGGGAGCACCGTGCACACTCCATCCTGACCGAGGCGGAGAAAGCCAGCCTGATTGCCAAGAACCTGACCCAGCAGCTTCTGACTTTCTCGAAGGGCGGCATGCCGGTCAAGACAGTCATCTCGCTGGAGGCTTTGATCCGCGAGGCGGTTACGTTCTCGCTGCACGGCTCCAACGTGAACTGCCGCTTCGAGATCCAGGCCGACCTGTGGAACGCCGAGGTGGATGAGGGACAGATCGGGCAGGTGCTGAACAACCTGGTCATCAACGCCGACCAGGCCATGCCGGATGGCGGCAGCCTGATCGTGCGGGCGGCCAACCGGGCGCTGGGTGAGAACGACAGGGCGACCCTGCGCCCCGGAGACTATATCTGTATAACGGTCGAGGACATGGGCACCGGCATCCCCCCCGAGCACCTGAGCCGTATCTTCGACCCCTATTTCACCACCAAGCAGAAAGGCAGCGGGCTGGGGCTGGCCACCAGCTACGCCATAATCCACAAGCACGGCGGAGACATCCGGGTCGAGTCGGAGCCGGGCAAAGGGAGCCGTTTCCACATATTCCTGCCCGCCTTGCGCGACGCATCTGTCGTGACATTGCGCGGGGAATGGGACAATGTGGAACCGGGCAGGGGGAGAGTGCTGCTGATGGACGACGAGCCGGTGGTGCGCGACGTGGCCAAGGCCATGCTCGAACACATCGGCTACCGGGTGAGCCTCACCGCGGACGGCGCCGAGGCAGTGGAAACCTACCGCAGAGAAATGGAAGCCGGACGGAAATTCGACCTCGTGATTCTCGACCTGACAGTGCCGGGAGGCATGGGGGGCAAAGAGACTGTCCGGCACCTGCTGGAAATAGACCCGCAGGTGAAAGCCGTGGTTTCGAGCGGCTACTCCAGCGATCCCGTGCTGTCCCGCTACCGTGATCACGGCTTCAGCGGGATAATTACCAAGCCTTACCGCCTGCAGGACCTGGGCGATTGCCTGAAAAGCACGCTCACTCAGCGTTCAGCCGTACAGCCGTAAACCGCCCCGAGCCCCCCGCGAGACCCGGCCTTCAGAAAATGCCGTAACTGTTGAAGAATTCCGAATATTCCTTGTCTGTTTTCTTGATGTGGCTGGCAATCCACTGTTCCAGAAAATCTTTCATCTGCAGCGGCAGGCCCGGATCGGGGTGTATGGAGCGTGAGCGGAACTCGAAAACCTTGGCCTCGAACTCGCGGTGTTCCGCACGGTGGGCATCCAAGCCAGCAAAATTGAAACGCGCCAGCAGACGTTCCTCGGCGGCGAAATGGTACAGCGCGTAGGCGTGCAGCTCGCCGATTATGAACGCTATATCCTCAGTGTTGTTCCCCTTCAGGCAGTTTTCGAGGTCATCGAGCAGGTGGAACAGCATTTTATGCTGTTCATCCAGCACGGCCACGTTCACTCTGTATTCCTCGCTCCACTGGCTCATCAAACCCTCTCCGCTTGAGGTTTGTCCCCGACAGCCAACCCGTGTGTTTGAGCCCCGGCTGCTGGCTGGAAGGATCGATTCAGTCGGTTTCGACATTTCGGCTCTTCTATATTTACTCAGCATTTTCTTCCATTGTCAAGATGATCCGTGGTACGACTGCAACCGTAATCAATGCTGTAACTTTCGACCGGAATTTTCTGTTTTTATTGACTGAATGAAAGAAATGTTGCAAATTACCTACACGTAACTAATTCCAATATATTGATCTTTTGTGTACAATCCGTCAACGGATTGGAGGTCTGAATGTATTACAGGATCGGCCAGGTCGCCCGGCAAGTCGGGTTGACCGAGAAGAGGATCCGAGAATACGAGGAAGAAGGGCTGATCAATCCGAAAAGGCGCGAAAGCAGTATTCAGCGCCAGTATGATGATTTCGATGTCCGCCGGATAAAGCAGATCAAATCGCTGATACACGAGCGCGGACTGACCCTCGCCGGTATCAAGGCCCTGCTGGCCGTGGCTCCCTGCTGGGAGATAATAGAATGCGACAACCGGATGCATTGCCCGGCGTTCATCGATCCGCGCAAAAAATGCTGGACCATCCGCGAGGAGTTGCGTACCGACAACCAGTGCATGGGCCACTGCGACCGCTGCCCGAAATACATTGTCCGCAATATCACGGTGAGCCCGCTGTTCGACAAGACCCCCCCGCTTATCCGGTTGGAATAGGAGTTATCATTCCAGGCTGCCGGCTGCCCACTGCAGCCGGCCAATCCGCCGGGGCGATGCAATACAGCTCCGGCAGGTTGCGCCTGTCCCTGACCTTCAAATTCCGCATTGCTTTATCCTGCCTTAGGAATTATCCTCAGGTTCGTTAAAAAAATAACGTTGCCAGCCGGGCCGTGTAGACGACCCCCGTACTGTCATCTCTGAATGAGCCATTCCACGGAGCCGTCAATGAAAACTCCTGTTGCCGCCCTTGCCACACTATCCCTGTTCCTGCTCGCCTGCTCCACCGCCGGGAGGAAAGACGCTGCCCCCGGCTTGGCCGCCAAGGGCTGGACCAACCTCGGCCCAGGCGGCGGCGGCGCGGTTTACTGCTCGACCGTAAACCCCTCGGACCCGGACAATGTGTTTATCTGTTGCGACATGACCGGCTCGTATGGCACGTGGGACGGCGGCCGGAGCTGGCGTAATTTCAACCTGCGGGCCGTGGTCAACGATTTCGAGTTCGACCCAGGCGACAGCGCCACGGTCTATGCCGCCACGAGCGCGCTCTACCGCAGCCGGGACAAGGGCCGCGCCTGGGAACTGGTCTACCCGTCACCCTCCGCGGTGACCGGCGAGCGGATGGTGGGGGATGAGGCCGACCAGTCGTATGCAACGGCGGACGGGATGCCGGACGGTCTGGTCCTCAAGGTGCGGGTCGATCCCTCGGACCGCGCGCACCTCTGGCTGGGCCTTGGACCCTCGCGCCGGCCGGACGGGCCGCGGGATTCGTGCCGCGTGCTGGTCTCGCACGATACGGCCTCAAGCTGGACTGTCGCGGCCTGCGTGCCGGGGCGTGAGGTGCTCGATATCATCCCCGGAAGCTGGCTGGGACAGGTGGAGGAGGCTATCGTTTTCACCGAGAGAGGTGTGTTCCGTCTGGGGGCTGGGGGAGCCGAACCACTGGCCCGGCCCGACAGCTCAGGGATAATCATGGCTACCGGCGGCTGCAAACCGGATGGCGGAGCGGTGCTGTATATCCTTACTCCGCTGCGTCAGAACGGCGCGGGCAAAGTGGAGGGCGGCATCTGGCGCAGCACGGATGGGGCCGTGTCCTGGCAGGAGGCCAACAACGGACTGCTGGAGGGTTGGTCCTCGAGCGGGGCTTTGCCGGTGTTCAGGACCCTGGCCGCCTGCGAGGGCGACCCGGATGTGCTCTACCTTTCGTGCACGGCCTGGCCGGTCAAGGTGGACGGACAGCTCCAGACCCATTTCGGCACCCTGTCCTCCAAGGACGGCGGGGCGAGTTGGCAGTGGTCGTACCGCGGCTCGGAGCAGGGGCTATTGAGCGGCAACTACACCGGCTACTGGAAAGACCGCAGCTTCGGGATCCCCTGGGCCGGCGAGCCGAACTCCTACGGCATCTGCCCCACCCGGCCCGAGGTCTGCTATCTGACCGACAACCGCACGCTGCGCACCCTGGACGGCGGCAAGCACTGGGAACAGGTGGGCAGCGACGATCTGCCCGACAGTTCCGCCACGACCCGCGGCATGGAGGGCACCACCACCTACGGGGTCCATTTCGACCCCTTCGACCCGCAGCATTTCCTGATCACCTACGCCGATTTCGGGCTTTTTCAGACCCTTGACGGGGGCCGCTCCTGGCGGCACGCCATCCGGGGCGTTCCGGCCAAATGGACCAACACCTGCTACTGGCTGGAGTTTGACCCAGCGGTGAAAGGGCGTATCTACGCGGCCTGGTCCGGGGCGCACGACCTTCCCCGCACCAAGATGTACTACCGCACGGACAGGATGCAGAGCTACGAGGGCGGAGTGGCTGTGTCCGAGGACGGCGGCGGCACCTGGCGGGCGAGCAACGACGGCCTTCCCGCTGGCACTATCCCCACCCATATCCTGCTGGACAGCTCCGGCCCGGACAGCCTGCGCACGCTGTATATCTGCGCTTTCGGCTCCGGGGTGTACAAGTCGGTGGACAGCGGGGCGAGCTGGCAGGCGGCGGACAAGGGGCTCGGGGGCAACCGTCACTGCCTGCGCATGAGCCAGTTGCCCTCAGGGCAGCTTTTCCTGGTGGTGTTCAAGACTTACGACAGCCAGGGCAATCTGGTCCCCGGAGCGCTGTACACGAGCCTGGACCGGGCGGAAACCTGGAATCCGGCGCCCCTGCCCGCGGGCGTGGTCGCGCCCAACGATCTGGCTTGCGACCCGGACAACCCCGACCGTCTGTACCTGGCCGCCTGGCCGCAGATGCAGGGTGACAGCCTCGCGGGCGGCGGACTATGGGTCTCGGAGGACTGCGGCCGGAGCTGGAAACTCTCTTTCAACCAGGCCGCGTACGCTTTCGGCGTGACCGTGGACAGCCGCAGCCCGCAGACCCTGTACCTCACCACGTTCAACAGCGCCCTCTGGCGCTCGGATGACCGCGGCGGTTCGTGGCGGCGGGTCGAGGGGTTCAATTTCAAGTGGGGCCACCGCGCCGTACCCGACCCGTACGACCCGTCCATGCTCTACGTGGCCACGTTCGGCGGCAGCCTGTTCCACGGGCCGGCCGCGGGTGTGCCGGATGGTGGATCGGACAAGGATGTAGTGAACTACAACGGCGCCTGGCGCCTGCGGCCCTGAGCGGCCGAATCAGCCGCGGCGGATCACCCGCCCGGCCCGGGCCGGAGTGCTCTGCCCGCGCTCTACCGCGAGCGCGCCGTTGACCAGCACGTACTCGACCCCTTTCGCGTAGCGCTGCGGGTCGTCGAAAGTCGCCGTGTCCACCACCGTGGCGGCGTCGAACAGCACCAGGTCGGCCGCCATCCCGCGGGCCAGCCGTCCCCGGTCTTTCAGGCCGATCTGGTCCGCGGGCATGGAGGTGATTTTCCGCACCGCGGCCGGAAGGTCGAACAGCTTGCGCTCCCGGCAGTAATAGCCCAGCAGGCGCGCGAAAGCCCCGTACGAGCGGGGATGGGGCCGCGCGCCCGCCATCTTGCCGGTGGGCGCGATGCTGTAACCGTCCGAGCCCAGCATCACCAGCGGGTGCGACAGAACCATCTCCACATTTTCGGGCCGCATCCCGAACCCGATCATGTCCACCTTGGACTGTTCCTCCTCGATCAGTTGCAGCACCAGCTCGGCCGGTTCCACGCCGCGGCTGTCGGCTATCTGCTGAAGGTTTTTGCCGATCAGGTCCCGGTTTTTATCCGACCAGACCTTGGCGATCACGATCAGGCTGAATTCCCCCGGGTCGAGGGCGATCTGCTGCTTTACCGCCTCCCGGATGCGCTCGCGCTGGCTCTTATCGGCCAGACGGGCGTAGAGCGCAGACTCGCCGCCCTCGCCGGCCCAGGCGGGAAGGTAGATCGGCAGGCCGGTGGAGTAGGCCGGGTAGGGGTAGGCATCCGCCAGCACCTGCACCCCGCGGGCTCGGGCCGAGGCTATCAGGTCCAGGGCCGGCTGCTGCTTGTCCCAGTTGGGACGGCCCGCGGCCTTGAGGTGCGATATCTCCAGCCGCACCCCGCTTGCCTTCGCCGTGGCCAGGGCCTCGCTCACCGCCTCAAGAAGGTGCTCGCCCTCATCGCGCATGTGGGTGGCGTAGAGCCCGCCGTGACGCGCCACGACCTGGGCCAGGGCGGTCAGCTCACCGGGCGGGGCGTAGCTGCCGGGAAGGTACTCCAGGCCGGAGGACAGCCCCATCGAGCCCTGGTCCAGGGCTTTTTCCAGCTCATAGACCACGCCCTTCATCTCATCCGCGCTCAGGTCGCGGTCCGCCATGCCGATTGCGTTCTGGCGCAGGGTGTTGTGCCCGGTCAGCAGGGCCTGGTTGATCGCCAGGCCGGCTTTTTCGAGGCAGGCGAAATACCCGGCCGTGTCGGACCACTCGGCCCGGACCCCGTCCTCCTCAAGCATCCGCGCGCTCCGCTCCTTCACATCCACCCCGGCCAGCGGGGCCGCCGAGCCGCCGCAGTTGCCGGCCAGCTCGGTGGTCACGCCCTGGCGCACCCGGCTGTCCGCTCCCGGGTAGACCAGGATCAGGCCGTCCGAGTGTGTGTGGATGTCGATGAACCCGGGGCTGACATGCAGTCCGGCGGCCTGGATCACCTTCCCCGCCTGCTCCGGCCCGATTGTCCCGATAGCCTCGATCCGGTCGCCACGGATACCGATATCCGCCGGGAATGCGGCGGCCCCTGTGCCGTCCAGGAGCATCCCGCCCTGGATCAGGATATCGAACCGCGGCGCGGCGGCCTTGACCGCAGCGTCGGCCGTGCGGCTCAACGCGGACCCTCCCAGGGCGGCCGCGGCCGACCCGGCCAGGAACGAGCGGCGTGAAATTCGCTTGGGCATGCTTTATCCTCCTTCGGCTCAGTAATATCCGGTCAGGAACGTGCAATCAGAAGTAGATAGACCCTTTTCTGCTTTGGTTTCGGCCAAAGCAGAAAAGCCAGCGGGGGCCGCAAACTCGTCCGTACCGTGTTTCTTCTTCAACCGGTGGTGTGCCCGGCGCTTTGATTCCGCTGCCGCGTTGCAGCGGCGGCGCTGCCGCGAATCGCCGCCGGACCGTGTGGCACTTTCAGCCCCAGCCGTTTCACACTCGATTGCACGCTGCCCTGGCGGGAGGCTCAGACAGGTGCGGCCCCCAAAGACTGAACTGCGGCGGCCTGGCAGCCGCAAGCGGGTTTACCCTCCTGGGATGCCGGGCAATGTCGTAGAGGCGAACCTTGTGTTCGCCCCTATGGATAGTCTATTCCTGAACATCCACCTTGTTCTGTTCCAGGTTCCAGGTGAGGCTCACCTTTTTGCCCTGACGGATGAAGCTGACCTCAAGGCTGCCATCCGGCGCGGCGGAGGCCCGGACCTCTTTCAGCGCCGCAGTCTGTCCGTTGCGACAATAGAGCAGGTTGAGCAGGGTGGTGCTGCCGCCGGAGAGCGGCGGCTCGACAGTCACACGGGTCAGAGTCATGTAATTGAACGGCTCGGTTGAGGTGCCCAGCAAATCGTTCCGCTCGAAAGCGGTCCGGCAGCCCGCGGGCAGAAGCGGCAGCACGTCCAGGCAGGCCCCGCCGACCGCGGCGCTCAGGCCGTTGGCGGCCCTGGTCACTACAGCCTGCGGCTCAAGCTGGAGCTGCCAGGTGGCGCTGGGCTTTTCGCTCACCGTGGAGCTGAAAGCCACGATCTTGTTCATCCGGAACTCGGCGGGAAGGTTCGCGCCGTGGAACGTGATCCGGCTGCCTTTTTTCAGCTCCACCGACGGGGAGACCTCCAACAGGTTGTCGTCCCGGTCGAAATTGTCGCTCTTCCAGCTATGGACCGTGTCGCTGTCCACGGTCAGGCAATAATCGCCCTTTCCGGGCTCGTTGTCCAGGTAATTGAGGTATATCTGGTATGTCCCCGGCTTGCCGTCGAACGTCACCCACGCCTCACCGTCCGTGCCGCTCACCTGGCCGTTGTCGTTGTGGCCCAGGCCGCCGCCGGTCTGGATCTGCGGGCCGGGGTAGTTATACAGGATGCCCGTGTCGGCCAGCTCGAACCGGTCGGCGACCAGCAGGATATCCGGTTTCAGGAACAGAAGGCGGCGCAGGTAGCGCTTGAGTCCCAGGGCTGGGTGGTAGGCGCTGGTTACATCCCCGACCGACAGGTCGTAGAGGCTGTCCGCGGAGGTTGTGACCAGCAGCGGGTAGTGCCCGAACTTGAGCGCCTCGGCCGAGCCGAAACCGGGTGCGTCCGAGCCCAGCTCGCCGCGTCCCTTGAACAGCATCTCGTTGAAGTCCAGGCTGCGCTTGTAGCCTAAGTAGAGGCCGCCGGTGGCCAGGAACTGGCCGTGCGAGAAAATCTGGAACGAGCCTGCATCCGGCTCGGCGTGCCCGGTGCCCCAGTCGAACGTGGCGTTTTTGGCCTGGGACAGGCTCATCGCCGGGCCGCACTTGAACCCGATCAGGGTGGCCGCGGTGTCGGTCCAGCTGGAGCGTAGCATGGCCTGGCCGATCTCGGGGAACTGGCTGAAAGTGGGCAGGTCTTTCGGGTCGGCCTCGGGGACAGAGGGGTCGTAGTAGAGCAGCATCATCCAGCCGCGCCCGCCCAGGCCGGTGGGCCTGAGCGTGGTTGTGAACCGGGCCATCCACTGGGCCTGGCTGTCGCGGTAGAGATTGGCCAGAAGGAACAGGTGCTGGGCGGTGGAACTCCAGCCGCGCTGGGGGCCGTCGCCGAAAGTCATGGCCCAGCGCTCGGCGGTGCAACTGGGCAGAACTCCCTGCACCAGGAACGCGGCCAGGTGCTGCATCCAGGGGGTGGTGGTGTAGTCCTTGCCCAGCAGCTCGCGCGAGAGCATGGCGTAGTTAAGCAGGTATTCCGCACCGTAGCCGGCGTAGGCGTAGCCCTCCACCGAGGAGCCGTCCGGCGGCATCACGGAAAATATCTTCTCGAAGAACGGCTCACACGCGCCCAGCCATTTCGCGGCCCGCTCATCCTCGCCGTACAGGGCCGCGGCGGCGAACGCCAGGCCGCAATAGTTGGAATGCGAGTGGTTCTGGTAGTACTGGTTGCGCCACCAGATCCGTCCCGTGTCGATGGACTCGAACTGCGCCTCGGCCTGCTTGGCCAGGCAGGCCACGATCTGGGCGCGCTCCTGCGGGCTCAGCTCATCGTACATCCAGTCGTAGGCCAGGCCGATCCCGATCAGGAAATGGCTGCCGATCAGGTAGATCAAGTCCTCGGGGGCCTCCCAGGCCTTGGGGTCGGTGAGCTTGAGCAGGTGGGAGCGGGCCAGATCGCGCAGGCTGTCGCTGCCGGTCATGCGCCAGGCGAACGCCAGCTCTATCGCCAGATCGCCCTCGTAGCGTTGGTCATTCGAGGCGTGCTCGGCGCGCGCTGCGGCCACCATGTGCGGAAGGTCCTGGCAGTAGCGCTCCCAGAGCCAGGCGTGGCTGCCGTTCAGCCCGGCGCGCAGGCTGTCGAACTTGGCGGCGCTTATCAGCAGACGGGGGTGGCCCAGATTGGGATTGTCAAGCGGACGCTGCACCGCGGCCGGAGTGCTCGGGCTGGCATTGCCGATCTGGAAGGAGAACAGGGAAAGAAGGACGATTGCGATAAGGCTCGGAATGCGGCGCGGCATGGTCGATGCTCCGGGACTGGGGTCATGGCGGCGTCCGGAGCGGCAGGGCGGGACCGGACGAGTGTGTGATTCGCACGGACAGAATAGACCGGAAAGAAAACAATAGCGCCCAATAATAGCACCTCGGGCTCGGATCGCCAAGAGTTGCGAAAACGGAAAAAGAGAAATCCCGAAACAGAAAGGGAGCAGTAGCCTTTGAGAGGACACGAGCTGGCCTGTCATATAACGACTGCATTGACCCGGACGCAGAGTGGCTATAAATTTCCCTGACAAATCGTTCTGATAAACAACTAATACCGGAGGCGAGGCAGGCATGGGGGTTGAAATTCATTCCGGAAAGCAATCCGAGCTCAGCCACCGCGAGCGGGTGCGGCTCGCCCTGGAGCACCGTCCCACCGACCGTCCGCCCCTGGCCCTGGCCTGCGCCGAGCTGTCTCCTGCCGCCTGGGAGGATTTCGACTCCTATCTTCGACACAACCACAACACAACCGCCGAGGCTTACCTCGATCCTCTTCTTGATATGCACGATTTCCGTCCGCGCTATGTCGGCCCGCGGCTCGAAGAGGGGTTCGATATCTGGGGCGTGGGGCGCAGGAGCATGCGCTACGGACGGGTGGAGGAACTGGTGCTGGACTGCCATCCCCTGGCCGGGGCCGAGACTGTAGCGGATATCCTGGCCCACCCCTGGCCCGACCCGGACTGGTTCGACTATGCGGCCATACCGGAGCAGATGGACTGGATCAACCGCAACGGGGAGTACTGCCTCTACACCCTGATCGGCAACCTGTGGGAAAAGTCCTACTACCTGCGGGGCATGGAACAGTTGATGATGGACCTGGTGCTGAACCCGGAGCTGGTCCACGCGATCATGGGCAAGGTTACGGAGTTCGTGCTGGAGCACACGAGGCGGCTGCTGGAGGCGGCCGGGGGACGGCTGGATGTGGTGTTCACCGCGGATGACATGGGCACACAGGAGGGGCTGTTGATGTCCGTGGACATGTGGCGCGAGTTTGTCCGTCCTTATCATGTCAAGCAGAACGAGCTGATCCATTCCTTCGGCTGCCGGGTGATGTACCATTCGGATGGCGCGGTGATGGAGCTGGTGCCGCACCTGATCGATATGGGTGTCGATATCCTGCAGGCCCTTCAGTTCGACGCCCGCGGCATGGACCCGCTGCGGCTCAAGCAGGACTACGGCGACCGGCTGTGTTTCGAGGGCGGGGTGAGCGTGCAGCGCACCCTGCCTTTCGGCACGGCGGAGGAGGTGGCGCAGGAGGTCCGTCACCTGCTGGGCTGCCTCGGGCGGGGCGGCGGCTATATCCTGGGGCCCTCGCACGAGGTGCCGGCCGGCGCCCCCCCGGAGAACGTGCTGGCCATGTTCGAGACCGCGCGCAACTGGGTCGGCTGAAAGCTGCAAGAGGTTAATGCAGGATAACTGGGGCTGCCGGAGGGGGCGGCCCCTTTTTTTCACACCAAGAGCGTGGAATTACTTGAACAGCGCCTGGCAGGGCGATAGATTGGACCCTGAGCCGCACAAACCGGCTTTTCCCGCTGGAATTTCGGCCTGTGACCTGTCGGCGGTAAAGGACACCTGTCATGCGGAAACTGCAAGGCCTGTTCAGGCTGCTGCGTTTCGAGCTCCCGCTTTCGGCCGGGGTGTGCGTGGTGCTGGGGCAGGTGCTGGCCCTGGGACATTTCGCCCCGCTGCTTCTCACGCTGAAAGCTTTCCTCTCCATCTTCTGTATCTCCGCCGCGATCCTGGTGCTGAACGACTGTATCGATGTCGAGACCGACCGGGTGAACGCACCCCAGCGCCCGATCCCCTCGGGCGCGGTCCGCCCGGCTGAGGCCCTGGCTCTCGCAATCGCCCTGTTCGCTGCCGGTTTTGTCCTGGGCTGGAGGATCGGCATCGCGGCGTTTCTGTGTGTGCTCGCCCTGGCTGCCATCGGCTACCTCTACAACCGTCATTTCAAGAAAACCGGCCTGCCCGGCAACCTGATGGTCAGTTTCTCGGTGGGGATGACTTTCATCTACGGCGGGATATCGGTCGGGCTGACGTTCGACCGGATGGTCTGGTTTTTCGGCCTGATCGCCGCACTGGTCGACCTGGGCGAGGAGATTGCCGCGGATGCGATGGACGCCGCGGGCGACAGGCTGATCGGCTCGCGCTCCCTGGCGATCCGTCATGGCGGCCGGGCGGCCCTGCGGGTGAGCGCCTGCATTTTCCTCCTGGTGCTGGCACTGACAGCGGTGCCGTTCGTGCTGGGATGGTTCCGGCCGGTCTACCTCATAGCGATCGGGTTCATGGACCTGTCCATCGCCATTTCCCTGCATGGTCTGCTGAAAGCCGGGGCGAACGGGGGCCGCAAGTACATCCGCCGCCTGTACCTGGGCGCCACGGCCGGGCTGGTGCTGTTCCTTCTGCTGCGACTGGCCGGAGTGTGAGCGGCCGCGGACCGTTCCTCGGCTTCGATCCCGGTGGCCGCGTCCGCGGCGGCTGCGGCTGAAAATTGACTCCTGATAAGGTTTACGTCACCATTCACCCTCAAGAGAGCGGGACCGTATGAAAACCAGCCCCCTGTTCAGCCCGTTCCTACTGCTCGCATTAATTGCCCTCGGCTGCTCCTCGCAACCCAAAGTGGAGACAGCCGCGCCGCTCACTCCGGCGGCCCATCCGGCCTCGTTCGCCGAGCTGAAAGCGCAGTTCGCCGACCCGCCGTCCGAGTTCCGCAGCGCGCCGCTCTGGGTCTGGAACGACAAGGTTACGGTGGGCGAGATCGACAGCCAGCTCGTGGAACTGAAAGAGGCCGGGATCGGCGGAGTGTTCATCCATCCGCGGCCCGGACTTATCACAGCGTACCTGTCCGAGGACTGGCACGCCCTCTGCCGCCACACGGTGGAGAAAGGCAAGGAGCTGGGGATGCAGGTCTGGCTGTACGATGAGAACTCCTACCCCAGCGGTTTCGCCGGGGGGCACGTGCCGGCCGAGATGCCCGAATCCTACAACCAGGGGCAGGGGTTGGTCTTTCACCGGGCCGAAACGCTCCCCCAGCCGCTCGGCATGGACTGCCCGGTGGTCCTGAAAAGGCAGGCCGAGGGCTTTGTGGACATCTCCGGCGCGCTCCAGGCCGAGGCGGGCAAGAAAGGCGACTACTACCTGTTCGAGAAGGCTTTCTACGGCAAGGACCCCTGGTTCGGCGGGTTCACCTATGTCGACCTCCTGCTGCCGGGAGTGACCGAGAAATTCATCGAAGTGACCATGCGGGGCTACGAGAAAGGGATCGGGGACGAGTTCGGCCGCAACGTGCGGGGCATATTCACCGATGAGCCGAATGTCGCCCCGCCGGCCAAGGACTGTATCCGCTGGACACCCGCGCTGTTTGCCGAGTTCCAGAAACGTTTCGGCTACGACCTGGTGACTGTGCTGCCCGCGCTGTTCGAGGAGGTCGGCCCCTGGCAGCGGGTGCGCCACGACTACTACGCCCTGTTGCTCGACCTTTTCATCCAGCACTGGAGCAAGCCCTGGAACGCCTACTGCGAGGCGCACCACCTTCTCTGGACCGGCCACTACTGGGAGCACGGCTGGCCGAGCCCGCAGCACTGCAGCGACAACATGGCCATGTACGCCTGGCACGATGTCCCGTCGATCGATATCCTGATGAACACCTACAGCGAGGACGTGAACGCCCAGTTCGGCAACGTGCGCGCGGTGAAAGAGCTGGCCAGCGCCGCCAACCAGACCGGGCGCAACCGCAAGCTGAGCGAGACCTACGGCGCCGGCGGCTGGGACCTTCGTTTCGAGGACATGAAACGCATCGGCGACTGGGAGTACGCCCTGGGGGTCAATTTCATGAACCAGCACCTGACCTACATGACCATCTTCGGGGCCCGCAAGCGCGACCATCCGCAGTCGTTCTCGTACCACGAGCCCTGGTGGAAAGATTACCGCGTGCTGTGCGATTATTTTGCCCGCCTCAGCCTGGCCCTCTCCACGGGCAACCAGGTGAACCGCACCCTGGTCCTGGAGCCGACCAGCACGGCCTGGATGTATTATTCGCCGGTCAAGTCCGCACAGCGGTTCAGCGAAATCGGCGACTCGTTCCAGACGTTCCTGCTCGATCTGGAAAAGATGCAGCTCGAATACGACCTGGGCTGCGAGAAAATGATGCAGGACCGGGGCCGCGCCGAGGCGGGCCGCCTGAGCGTGGGGGAGCGGAGCTACGACCTGCTGGTCCTTCCGCCGAACCTGGAGAACCTGGAGCGCCCGACTTTCGACATTCTCCGCAGGTACCTGGAAACTGGCGGTGTAGTGCTCTCTTTCGGCGGAGCGCCGCGCTGCCTGGATGGGGTCGGGTCGGACTCGGTGAAAGCCCTGGCGGAGCAGTATGAGCCGCAGTGGGTCACGGCCGCCTCGCCGCAGGAGGCCGCGGCCCTGGAGCGCCTGACTGCGAAGGATTTCCGCTTCGACAGCCCGGAGTCCGCTGGCGGCAAGCTGTTCCACCAGCGTCGCACTCTGGCGGAGGGCGAGCTGGTGTTCCTGGTCAACACCAGCCTGGAGGAAAGCGCAACCGGATCGTTCCGCGCGGCGGGCGGCTCGGTCCAGCGGCTCGATCCAGAGGCGGGCGCTATCTCTCCGTACCGCTCGGACAAGGCCGGCGATGGCCTGAACGTACAGTTTGACCTGCCGCCCGCGGGCAGCCTCCTTCTTTACATCGATCCCGCGGTCAGCCCCGACACGACCGCTGCGGAGCCTGTCGCAGCCGGTGCGCCTGTCCCGCCCGTGGGCGGCTGGACAGTCGAGCGGCTGTCACCCAATGTCCTGACTCTGGACTACTGCGATGTCACGGTCGGGGGACAGGAACTGAAAGACTGCTATTTCTTCAACGCCTCGGACGCCATTTTCCGTCACTATGGCTTCGAGGGCGACCCCTGGAGCGGGGCGGTGCAGTTCAAGACCTCCATCGTGGACCGCGATTCTTTCCCGGCCGGGTCGGGTTTCGAGGCCGGTTTCGCGTTCCGGGTCGAGCCGGGAGTCGCCAGCGGGTCGATGCAGGCGGTGCTGGAGCACCCGGAACTGTGGGAGGTGGCGGTGAACGGGCAGACGGTGAATCCCCGGCCCGGCGAGTGGAGCCTTGACCGCTCGTTCGGCCTGTACGATATCGGGGCCGCGGTGGTGAGCGGGCAGAACAGTCTCAGCCTGCACGCCGCCCCGATGACAGTCCATTCCGAGCTGGAGCCGGTCTACATCCTGGGCGATTTCGGCCTGGAGCCGTATGAGAGGGGTTGGAAAGTGGTGTCGCCGCGGGAGCTCTCTTTCGGGGCCTGGACAGCCAAGAGCCTTCCGTTCTACTCCGGGGGCGTGAGCTACAAAGCCACGTTCGACCTGAAAGAGGGCGCGGCGCGCTGCCGGGTCCGGCTGGGCAAGTGGCTGGGCAGCGTGGCCGAGGTGACTGTCAACGGTCAGGCCGCCGGGACGGTCGGCTGGCCGCCCTACGAGCGCGACATCTCAGCCCTGGTCAAGCCGGGGCGCAACGAGGTCGCTGTCACGGTCTACGGCACGCTGAAAAACCAGCTCGGGCCGCATCACAACAAGCCTGAGCACGGACGGGCCTGGCCCGCCGCGTTCCGCGCCGCGCCCGAGCATCAGCCGGACGGCGCGGAGTACGATTTCATCGGCTACGGGCTGTTCGAGCCGTTCAGCGTGCTGGTGCAGCCGTGAGCCAAACGGACAAGTAGCGGTATCACCGATTGGTGCAAAGCGGCTTTCCCGTCTGGATCGGGAAAGCCGCTTTTTGCATGCTGCGACTGGAGGTGCTATACCCGTTCCTCCCGTTTGTCCGCCTTTCGGAGTGAACCCGCTGTCAAGCTTCTGCGGCTTTTAATAATCGAAAGCAAGATTCGATACAGGTTTGTGACAATGTATCCATAACACTGTCTTAGAAAAATATCTTGGCGTTGGTGTCACAGCATCCAATATTTATCACATCGTACAGGGGAACGGAAATATATCTGCAATTGTCAGGCACTGCATTACTATATTGTTGATCAGCTTCTCATTGAACCGATACAGACAGTCGAAACGTCTTACACTCGCTCGTAATCCGTCTGACTTATGATCACTGCGATTGAAAAAACACGGACAGAGTGTGTCATGCCCTCGATCCCCAGTAAATTGTTTTCTCCGACGCTGTTGATTTATCCTGTCTGCTTATTGCTCCTTGCGGCCCAGGGGCTTCTCGGCGAAAACCTCCCGGACTGGCGTTTCTTCCAGGTGTCCCAGGGGGCCGAGGAGTCATGGATCAATTATGTTACTATCGGGAGCGAAGGAAAAATCTGGATCTCGCACGGCTCGACTATGTCAGCCGGCTGGATGGATGGCTGGCCTGATGAGAACGGGAAGCTCGTTTTTCGCATTCCCTCCCCCAGTATGTACAGCGTGATCAGACAGAGCAAGCAGGGACAACTCTGGTCGGTCAGCGAGGATGGCGCAAAGCTTTTTCAAAACGGCAAATGGGCGACTTTCGATATCGGGCGTGATTACAATCCACCAGCATTCCAGCCGAACTTTCTGCTGTCCCCGACAAACATGCCGTTCACGCCTGGAGATAAGAACCAGGTTTTTTATTTGATGGGCAACAGTCTGGTTCTTCTTGACGCCTCGACCGGCCAAAGAATGGAAATGGTGCACGCCGCACAGACCGGTATCGGGGATTTTATCGATTTAGCCGGTACCCGCGAGGATTATTTTTGGATCACTGGCACCCGGGGAATCGCCCAGTTCCATCCCAAAGCGGCCGCCAGGGGCAAGGCCTGGCAGGAATTCCGCACGCCGGGGCCAGAATATGCCGCGTTCCAGTCTCCGGTCGAGGGCTGCGAGGGAGAATTGTACGTTGTCGCGTCCAATCTCAAGAAAAATAAAAGTGATCTGCTGATCTTCAAAAACAGGCAATGGCAGATCAAAACCGGGCATTCCGGCTCAGTGCGCATCGGCTGGCCGGGTCTGGAAGACAGCTACTGGGTAATAGGGGACAAGAATGGGCTTTTTAATATCTCGCCAGAAAAGGGCGAATCTGAAGAAAATGCGAGTGTTTTGTCGGGCGTGATTTTTTGTGAAGTTGCTTTGGAAAAGAACGGAGTATTCTGGCTGGCGACCAGCCGCGGCCTGGCCAGGTATACGCCACCCCTCTGGCGGACGCCTCGCGGCCTGAAGGAAGAACTGAGATGGTGCCACGCCATTTACGAGGACTCTCTCGGCAATATCTATCTTGCCGCCGGCGGCAGAATCTTGGTGTACAACGGCAGACATTGGCAGCGCTACGATCTGGCCGGTCAAAAAGATATCTATGATCGAATGTCGGTGAATTTCCTCTCTCTTTCCGATAACAGAACAGCCGTTTTTTATCCTAAGTCTGGGTGCTATTCAATTTCTCCTGCCGGGCTGAAAAAAATCCCATATCAAGACGCCTCCGGCAAATTCAATAACAGAACGGTTCTCCTGATGTCTTCCGGCCGGAAACATAAAGTCTGGCTTTCTACATACGCTGGTATGGATTCGGTCGCTTTTCGGGTCGAAAATTGGGACGGCGAGGTATACAAACCGGTTATCAATATGACGGATGATTATGATATTGAAAGCTTTTACGAAGCCGCCAATGGAAACCTCTGGATCGGTTCCGCCGAGAACAAGCATTGCCTGGCGCTTTTCCGGAATGGCGCCCTCAAAATGATAGGACCGGATGATGGCTACACCGGGGGAGGAGTGTTTTGTTTCCATGAATTCGAGGATGGCAGAATCTGGATTGGCTGCCGGAACCAGATCTTTGAATACGATGGCGGGAAATGGTCCCTGATCCGGGATTGGGGCCTGGACAACGTGTACTCGATTCATGGACATAGCGGCGGCAGTGTATGGGTGGCCTCAACAACCGGCATCCACAGGTATTACAAGGGGTTATGGGTCACTTATACCGCGGAGGACGGCCTGCCCAACACGGCGGCCACTTTCGTCTTCGAGGACAGCCGGGGCACGGTCTGGGCCGGCACCACCCAGGGAGTGAGCTGCTTTCACCCGGAAGCGGATTCCGATCCGCCCAGGACATTAATCAGCAAGCGGGACAATCCGTCAGAGGTGCCACCCTCGGGGGAAGCCAGGCTGGTTTTCACGGCTGTGGACAAGTGGAATTTCACCAAGCCGGAGAAGCTGTTTTTCTCCTACCGGCTGGACGGCGGGCAATGGTCTGCCTTCCAGACCAGCAATGTCACCTGGCTGAGCCACCTGGCCTATGGACCCCATCGTTTCGAGGTGCGGTCCATGGACTTGAACCTGAATATCGATGCGAAACCCGCCCTCTTCGATTTCACTGTCCTTCTCCCCTGGTATAGAGAGCGGGGGTTCCTGATTGTTGCGGCGATAGGCTCGCTGACCATTCTTTTCCTGCTGGGAGTGGTCATCCGCAGGCATCTGCTGTTGGAAAAACTTGTGTTGGAAAGGACAAATGAACTGCAATCGGCCAATGCGACCTTGACCAGAAACAAGTGCGAACTGGAGAACCTTCTCCAGAGCGAGCAGTTGCTGGCCAAGATCGCCTCGCTGCTGAATTCCTCCGATTCGTTCTTTGACAGTGTCGGTGAGTTGCTGGAAAAGATCGGATTATCCGCCGGGTTGGATCTCGCCTGTCTGGTCATTGACGGCAAGGCCGGGAAAAGGGCGGAAACAGTCGGTTGCTGGGTCTCGCCCTCCTACGCCGAAAGCGGCAATCCCGGCAGGGTGGCCGATAACGACGGAGTATCCGCCTTATACGAAAAGCCGGCTCCAGGCAGCGGCCGTTTTGTGTCGGACTTGTCCGGAGTCACCGCGGAGGAAAGGCGGTTTGCCGAAGAACTGGCGATAAGTTCTTTTGCCGTTATTCCCCTGGAAGTGTCCTCGAAAGCCACCGCTTTCATGTATCTGGCCAAAATGGAGGCACATCCGTGGAATGACCAGGAGATAGAGCTATTAAACACCATCGCGGATGTAATGGCCAACTCGTTGCAGCGTCAGACCCACTTTCAGGCCCGCCTGGATGCGGAAAAGAAAGGGCTGGAGGCTGTGCAGATGGCCGAGAAAGCCTCGCGCATGGCATCCATCGGCGTGATGGCGGGGGGAATCACCCACGAGATCAACCAGCCTCTCAACGCGCTCAAGCTCAACTCGACACAGGTGTTGAGCTGGACCGAGCGCGCACGGGGAATAATTCCGGACAAGGTTGTCGAGAAGCTCAGAAGAGTTCCGGAGTATATCAACCGGATTGAAGAGATAGTCAAGCATATGAGCGAATTCTGGATATCGCCCAACCAGAAAGTGAACGAGAGGTTCGATCTCAAGGATTCGGTGCAGCACGCGCTCACGCTGATCAACAGGCAGATCAATATCCACAGGATCAAGTTCAATCTGAACGTGGAGCCGGTGGACATGCCGATACAGGGTAACCACATAAATGTCGAGCTGATCCTGATCAATCTGGTGGTCAACGCCGTGCAGGCCTTGGACGAGCTGCAGAAGCAGGACAAGACAATCACCATTTCCATCCGGCGAAACGGAAGCTCGGCTGTTCTCGAAGTGAGCGACAATGGCAAGGCTTTGTTCAGGGGCAATGAGGAAAGGATATTTGACCCGTTCTATTCCACCAAGAAACCGAGTCTGGGGATTGGCCTGGGTCTTGCAATTGTAAAAAGACTGACGCAGGAGTTGAGCGGCAAGGTGAACGCTTTTGTCAACAACGAGGATGGCGCCACCTTCATCGTGGAAATTCCTTTGACAGGCAGCCATGAGGAGGAGATTTGAAAATTCTCGTGGTCGACGACGACAAGTATTCCAGGACCGAATTGACCGAGTACCTGCGCGACGAGCTGGGACACGACATCACCCCCTGTGACTCGGGGACAAAGGCATTGCAGTTTTTCGAGAACAATCCATTCCCGCTCGTTCTCTCGGATATCCGGATGCCGGAGATGGACGGGATCGAATTGTTGAAGCGCCTGAAAGCCATGCCCGCGGGCCGGCAAACGTACGTGGTGCTCATCACTGGCTACGGGGATGTGAATTCTGCTGTAAGCGCATTCCATGCCGGCTCTTACGACTACCTGATGAAGCCGGTGAATCCTGAGGAGCTAAAATCCATCATCGGGAAAATCGCCGAACACCAATCGCTCCTTGAAGAGAACTATGAGCTGAAGCACCGGTTCGAGAGCAAGGTGGCAGAGGTGACGCAGGAAGCCATGCTGGAGCTGGAGCAGGTGCAGAAAGCCCTGGCGGAAGTGCTCGGGGTGGGCAGGATCGGTGTTTTTTCGAGCAAGATGCGGGACGTGGTCCGTCTGGCCAAGCGGTTGCACGAGGACCGCTCGGTCCCGGTCTTGATCGAAGGGGAAACCGGCACCGGCAAAGAGTTTATCGCCAAGCTGGTTAATTACGGTCCCCACACGGTCACCACTCCTTTCGTCTCCATAAACTGTTCGGCTATCGCTCCCAACCTGTTTGAAAGTGAGCTGTTCGGTTATGAGGGCGGAGCTTTCTCCGGTGCGAAGAGGGCCGGGCAGAAAGGCAAGTTCGAGCTGGCCCAGGGGGGGACCCTGTTTCTGGATGAAATAGGCGACATGCCACTGGAGATGCAGCCCAAGCTGCTGCGCGTGCTGCAGGAAAAAGAGTATTTCAGGGTCGGCGGGATAAGGAAGCTGACAGTGGATGTCAGGATCATCTGCTCGACCAACAAGAACCTGGAGAAGCTCTCGCAGGCGGGCGCTTTCCGCAGCGACCTCTATTACCGGCTCAATACGGGCCGGATCCACCTCCCGGCGTTGCGGGAGAGAAAAGAGGAAATCCGCCCTCTGGCCCAGATGTTCCTCGAGTATTTCGCGGAGCAGAAAAAGAGCAATTTCAAATCTTTCAGCGAGGAGGCGATCGGCATTCTGGAGGAATATCCCTGGCCCGGCAACGTGCGCGAACTTCAAAACCTGATCGAACGCGTTGTGCTGCTGTACGATGATGTGGAAATCAAGCCCTGCCATCTGAGGGTTTTAAAGAAGAACGAGGGCCTGGGTTTGGACCGGCTGGCCGAGGAAAACGATGAGGATTATCTGGTTGTCAGGTTCTTGCCTGGAGGCTTGAACCTGGAAACAATAGAGAAAGAGATCATCAAAAAGGCGCTGTTCATGTTCGACGGTAACAAAAGTCGGGTGGCCAGGTATCTGGGAATCAACCGCGCCACTCTCTATAACAAACTTGACGACAAGGCCGTCTAATCCTTTCCTGCCGTACGCCTAACCGCCAAAACAGTCGATCATCCAGAGTATCCTTGGACCATTCAGCGGCAATTCGTGACCGGATTCATCCGCTCCACCGGATTATCGGCGCTTCGGGAACCGGCGATGGGCGTGGTGCGATTTTCATTTCCTGAGCCTCGACTCTTCCCCGGTGGTCCTTTCGGGCCGCACCGACCGAACCGCACAAACAGTGTTTTTATGTATGTTTCTTATACGCCTGTCAAGTGGGTGTATAATTATTATACACTCACATTCCATCCCGTCTGCTTCCTGCCCTCTTTTTCTTTCTTGTTAAGCAAGGGTTTGGGCGAGGCATTCCGTTTCCCGCCCGCTGGCACCGTTCTTGTTATTTAGAGAAACATAGAAGTTCAACGGCGGCCTGAATGTCAAGCACATCCACCCGGACATGTTCTCCAGCATCGGCGGCAACGCTTTCGCCATCGGCGCCGGGGCGATCTACCACACCGAGTTCCTGGAGCGTGAGATCAGGTTCGCCTTCTCCATCCAGAACCTGGGACCCAATATCACCATGCAGAGTCCCAACCTCCCGTACGAGGTGGGGCCCGAGGACCGTGACGGGGACATTCCGGACGGTTACGGCGATTTTTCCAGCGATGACTATGTCGTCTCGCGCCGGAGCACCCGTGAGGCGTTCCACCGCACTCACACCCACCGTCTGCCCACCGCGGTCAAGCTGGCCCCTGAGCTACAGCCTCATGACCACGGACAAGCTCAACTGGCTGGTCTGCGGGGAAATCTGGCGCAACAGCAACATTCCGACCAGCTATTCCACCGCCACCGGGCTGAGCTTCAGTTTCACTCCGTTCATGTACGGGGCTCTGCGCCTGGGCTTGCAGGTCCAGACCGACGAGTACACCAAGGGCGCGGATGACTACGGCTATGAATATCTGTACGATGCCCCGACGCTCCGGGGCCTGAGTTCCGGCGGCGGACAGAAACTGGATTTCGCCGGCCGCGTGGTCGAGTTCGGCTATGCCTACCGCAACAAGAGACGGCTGAGCGCAGACAATCTCTTCACGGTGCAGTTCGGTTTCTGACTGTCTGCTATTCTGAGGTCAAGGCAGTCCGAATTGTTCCCGGCCTGAGCGGAACCGGATGGGGAGTCTCCGGATCAGGACGGGAGCTAAGGCTGAGGAGCGGATGGATTCCCGGTTTGCGGAAAAGAGATTTCCTCTGGCCGGTGAAAAGTGATCCTGACAGGGGAATACTGGCGGGCTTCCCAACGAAAGACAGTTCAACGGCCGGAGTGATTTGATGAAAGTTCATCGCAGTTTCGACAAGAGGCGGCTGATTGCACTATCCGCACTTTCCCTTTTGCTTTCAGTCTGTTGCAGAAATTCCGCCCTGATGACATGCGAGCACACCCGTCTGCTTGAATCGGGCTGGTCTGTCCGTTGCTCCGCCGAGGTGGAGGAAAGCGACAGTGAGGTGTCGGGTGGCGGCTGCTCCTCACTGGGCTGGTATCAGACCTCCGTGCCCTCGACCGTGTTGGCCGCGCTTGTCAGGAACGGGGTGTATCGTAATCTCTATTTCGGCCGGAATCTGGAGAAAGTCCCGGCCGAGCCGTTCCTGCATCCCTGGTGGTACCGGACGGAGTTCCTCCTGAATGAAGACGAGTCTTCCGGGAATGTCCGCCTTGTTTTCGAGGGGATCAATTACAGCGCCGACATCTGGGTCAACGGACAGAAAGCCGGTTCCTGCGAAAGCTTTTTCGGTCCCTTCCGGATTCACGAGCTGGATATTACGAACTATATCGCCGCCGGTAAAAACATTCTCGCCGTAAAGGTTTATCCGCCCCGGCCGGGTGATTTCACAATCGGGTTTGTCGATTGGAATCCCAAGCCGCCAGACCAGAACCTGGGGTTGTGGCGGGAGGTCAAGCTGCGTCTGACCGGCGCTGTCTCCCTGCGCGATGTGTTCGTCCGGAGCAAAGTGAACCTGGAGACCCTGGACAAAGCGGCCCTCACCGTAAGCGCGGACCTGATCAACCACAGCGACCGGCCTGTGTCGGGGGCTGTCCGGGGTGAGATCGAAAACATAAGGTTGGACATGCCTTTCAGCCTGGAGCCCCGCCAGAGGCTGCGGCTCGTTTTCAGCCCGGACCAATACCCGCAGTTGAATCTAACCAACCCGCGCCTGTGGTGGCCCAACAACCTGGGGGAACCCAATCTGTACGAGCTTCGGCTGAACGCTCTGGCGGATGGAGAAATCTCGGATGAGCAGAGGGTTGTCTTTGGAATCCGGGAGGTTTCCGACTACCTCAGCGAGGAGGGCTGCCGGGGCTACAGGATCAACGGGAAAAAAGTGCTGATCCGCGGGGCGGGCTGGACGGATGATATGCTGCTGGCGGAGGACCCGGATAAGGTCGAAGCCCAGGTCCGGTACGCCCGGCACATGAACCTGAACACCATCCGGCTGGAGGGGTTCTGGGGCAGCAGTCAGAGACTGTACGATCTGGCCGACCGGTATGGGATAATGCTCATGGCAGGCTGGAGCTGCCAGTGGGAATGGGCTTTCCTGTACGGCGGGGCCATGGATGAATTCGAGGGCGTAAGCAGCCCGGAGGACATCGCTCTCATTTCCCGCTCGCTGAAGGACCAGGTGACCTGGCTGCGCAACCATCCCAGTATCTTAGTCTGGGTGTACGGGAGCGACAAGCTGCCGCGGCCCGAACTGGAAACGAAATACCGGGACATGCTTGCCTGTGTCGATCCGACCCGGCCGAGCCTGGCCGCGTGCCGGGCCGCGGTGAGCGAGATAACCGGTCCGACCGGAGTCAAAATGGCGGGGCCCTACGATTATGTAACCCCCAACTATTGGTACCTCGACCGGAACAACGGCGGGGCTTTCGGTTTCAACACTGAAACCGGTCCCGGACCGCAGCCTCCGCCGCTGGAAAGTCTGAGAAGGATGCTTCCGGAGGACCATCTGTGGCCGATTGACAGTCTCTGGGAATATCATTGCGGCCGGGGCCAGTTCAACAACCTGGACCGGTATCGGAACGCCCTCGACCGACGCTATGGCCCCGCGGGCTCGGTGGAGGAGTTTGTCCGCAAAGCCCAGGTGGCCAGCTATGAGGCGATCCGGGCCATGTTCGAGGCTTTTTCCGTCAATAAATTCAACTCCACGGGCGTGATTCAATGGATGCTCAATTCGGCCTGGCCGGAAATGTACTGGCAGCTCTACGATTACTACCTGATGCCCAACGGCGCCTTTTACGGGACACGGGCGGGTTCGCAGCCGCTCAACATCATCTATGATTATGGAGACCACGGCATTTACCTGAGCAACGACACTTATTCCGCCTTCAAGGATTTACGGGCGGAAATCCGTGTCCTGAACATGCAGTCGAAGGTTGTTTTCGCAAAGGATTTGCATGTTGGACTTGAAGAGAACACGTCCAGGAAGATTTTTCAGTTGCCTGCCGGCGACGCCCTGGCCCCGGTTTATTTCGTTGATCTGAAATTATTCGAAGCGAGTGGGAAAAAGCTTGGAGCCAATTTCTACTGGCTGTCGACCCGGGAGGATGTGCTGGATGAAAGCGGCACCCTGTGGTTCGTGACCCCGAACAAGTCCTATGCCGACTTTACGGCCCTGAACGCTCTGCCACCGGTTGAGATCGATGCGGAATATCTGTTTGTGGAGCGGGGCAAAGAGTGGGAAATGCAGGTCACCCTGAATAATCCCACCGAGGTGATAGCCTTTTTCATCGAGCTGGATGTTTACGGTAAGAAAAGCGGCAATACGGTCCTGCCGGTTTTCTGGGACGATAACTACGTTTCCCTGCTGCCGGGAGAGGTCAAGGCGGTCCGGGCCCGCTTTCCCATGGACGGGTTGAATGGCGAAAAGCCGGCTTTCCGGTATCGCGGCTGGAACGTTAACGCCGGTCAGGGAAAGGGAAAATGAGTATGTTCCGGCCGGTCCGCTCTCTGGTGGTGGTTCACGCCGACCATCCTCCCCCTGAAGGATGGTTATGGCGTTTTTGTTTTCACTTTGTAAAGCCGTATCCAGCCGAGTAACAGCGGCACCCGCGAGGTAATCGTTTTACTTCCTCTAATCGGTTGTTTCCGCCCTCCGTGTTCTATCTATCGCTTAAAAGTAATCGAGTTAGATAAATCATGCTTTTCTGGCATCAAGCTTGCAATAGGGATAGTTGTTGTAAACCGTTTCAAACAATTCCGAGTTTATTGTTCCTTTGTTTTAAGCCCTGTGGCTGTCTTTTCAGACAGTTAGCGGTTCGTACAACCTCCTGCTCGACAGCGTCGTGGCGCTGTGCGGACCCAGAAGGAAAGAGCTTATGCGAGACAGACTTCGTTCGGTTACATACCCGTTCCGCTCAAGCACCCCGGTTGCGCTCGTTCTGTCGCTCCTTCTGTCCGCAGCGCCGCTGACAGCCGCGCCGGTCTTTGATTTCTCGCCGAAGAAACTGGATTTCGGCGTCATGCAGGTGGGCATCCCGGCGGTGCGTTATTTCAAGATCTACAACCGTAGCGACTCCGACCTCGTTGTCTCGTCCCTCAGTTGGGGCAGTTGGTCACCCCTGGATTCCCTTTCCTTCGAGCCGGCCGGCGGGACGGTCAAGCCCGGCGACAGCCTTCAGATCAAGTGCACGCGCATCTCCTGGCTGCCGCACGCCGGAGCTGAACGGATCAAGATTCAGACCAACATAGTGCCCCTCAGCTTGCAGATTGGACCCGATTATATCTTCACGGTCGCCGGGGCCGCGTCACTGAGCCTGACGCCCGACTCGATCCCGAAAAGCACCCACAGCCAGTCCCTCACCATAAAGGGCACGCTGCTGGGTGTCCTGGCTTTCAACCCGGTCACTATCACCGACAGCGACGCGGTGGAGATGCGGGTGCTAAGCCGCGGCGCTGACTCGGTGGTGGTGGCGCTGCGGTGCCGGCCCCAGACGCCGACCGGTACGTATCAGATCAGGTTTCTCAAGGACGACATCCCGGTGGCGGGGGTGTTCTGCCGGATCGTGGAGGCCAGCCAGGAGCTGCTTTCGGTCAGCCCGGCTGTCTGGCATGTGCCCTCGGCGGCGGACACGTTCCTGGTGCAGGGGCGGGATTTTTTCCCCCCGCTGACCTTTGCGCTGCCGGGAAGCGAGATAGGGATACTGGGCTCGGAAGTGCTGAACGACTCGCTGGCCCGTCTGGTGCTCTCGGCGCAGGGACGGATCGCGGAGGGGGATTATTCGCTTTCTGTCAGCAACGGGGTCAACACCTTTGTCCTGGGCCGGTGCCTTCGCCTGGAATACGACCCGGTGGGCTTTTCCACGCGCTATCTGAATTTCGGGCAGGCGCCGTTCGGCAGTGTGATTAAAGAAAGGATTGCCATTTTCAACAACACCGACACCACCGTGTACGTGGATACGGTCCTGTCCAGCGACAGCCTCGGCCTGCGGTTCGATCCGGCGCAGTCCTGGCCGGTGGTGCTCCATCCTTTCAACAGCCTGGTGCTCGGGCTGACTTTCCAGGCCCCGCCCGAGGCCGGGCCGTACCTGGGGCGCGTGCTCGCGGTCTGCGGCGCTGACACCGCGGTCGCCACGGTCACGGCCGAGGTGGTGGAGAAAAGCGCCCCGCGGCTGGAGCTGAGGCCCCCGGCCCCCGACCTGCCGGATGCCATCATGGACTCCCTGCTCGAAACCACGGCCCGGGTTGTCAACAGCGGGTCCGCGGAGCTTAACCTCGCCATAACCGCCGACTACCGCAACGGTGAATTCATCGCCCAGCCCCATTCCGCCACGCTGGCCCCTGGGGACAGCCTCGAGGTCCGTCTTCAGGTGCGGCCCCATACTCCGAAACGGGACAGCCTGGCCGTGGAGTTTGTCAGCAACGACCCGGACCGGCCGCACCTCTACCTGCCCCTGCGGTTCGAGGCCAAGGCCGTGGAACTGGGCAACGGTGTCTGGCGTGACCTGGGCGGGATCACACTTTCCACGACCGAGCTCTATTTCGGTGAGGTGCCGCTGAAAAGCACCTCGCGCAAGGGCTTTGTCCTGAGGAACATCTCGAACCGTCCCATATCCACAGGCATCCTCCACTCCATCGCCGACTATTTCAGGTACGAGCCGGATTCCCTGGACAGACGTGAGGGCTCATGGCTTGAGTTGACCCTTCAACCCGGCCAGATATACCAAGTCTGGGTGGTTTTCGCCCCCACCGAGGCGAGATACTTTTCCATGGACATGCAAATCGGTGTGGAGTACATAATTCTGACCGGAGAGGGCCAGGGCTGGCGCAACCAGGCGAAACTGCCGAAGCTGGCGCTGGAAAGCCTCTCCCTGGACCTGGGGATAATCAAGAAAAGCACCGACTGCGGGGGCGTGATACACACACAGCTTCTGCGTAACGCCGGCGAGGCGGACCTTATCATCACCGGCATGCTTTCCCCCTGGCTCGGCATCGGGACCAACATGTGGCGCGAAACACTCCCTCCGGGCGGGAGCTACAAGCTCAACGTGTTCGACGGTTGCGGGAACGAATACTGGTACGACCGGGCGCCGCTGATTATCAGCAGCAACGACCCGGACAACCCCCGTCTGCCGGTCTATGTCACCGCCATGTGCGTCGAGGAGAGCCGCTACCTGAGCGGCCCGCTGCTGGCGGTGTTTGACTCGCCCCTGGATTTCGGCATCCTCGCCCCCGGCGACTCGGCCACCCGCAGCCTGCGTATCGCCAACCTCGGCAGCGGAGCCCTGCGGCTGAACAATATCCAGACTGTACTGCCGGATTACGCCGCCTTCAAGGCCAGCCGTTACGTGGCCACGATCGATCCGGGCAAGTACCTGACAGTCACTTTCTCGATCAAGCCCTCCCGGACCGGGGAGTCGGACAGCAGCTACATCCGCTTTACTACCAACGACCCGCTGCGGCCCACGTTCGACCTGCCGGCCGCTTTCAGTTGCCGGGACCTCAGCCCGGGGGCGCCGGGCGGGCAGCCCCCCGCAATCGCGGTCGACTCCACCCGCTTCGGGTTCGGCACTGTCCTGGCGGGCAATCCGGTCAGCCGGACCATAACCCTTTCCAACACCGGCGGGCAGGAGTTGACTGTCCGCTCGATACACAGCCCGTTCCTGTCGGTCCGGCCCGGCACTGCGACAATCAAGCCCGGCGGGAAGAAGAAGGTCGAGCTGACTTTCGCCACCAATTGCCCCCTGAAAGTGACGGACTCGCTGCGCATCGTGAGCAACGACCCGCGCACGCCCCGTCTGGCCCTGCCCTGGAGTGTCAACGCCACCGGCTTCGGCGCACTCAGCGCCTCGCCGGACACCGTTCACAGCAACAGCGGCCAGCAGTTTGTGACGGTGCAAGGGATTTCCTACTCCTGGTGGGAAAGCAACCTGTCCATTCTGGTGAAACCGGGTTGGGGCGAGGTCCCCTACTGGCAGTATTACAGTCCGCCCCATACACTCCAGATACCGTTGAACCCGCCAGCCGGCACCGCGCGTGGACAGCATTTCATCCATATTTTCAACAACCTGGGGTTCCGGGACTCGCTGGCTTTCTACATCGAGAACGGCACGCCGCGGCTCCGGGCGACCTGGCCCGATGGCCTTTTCCCTCCGCTGCGGGACGGCCGTCTGGCGGTGCGGGGCGATTTCCTCCAGCCGGGGGTGAGTTTCCTGTTCGACAGCAACCTGGCCGTGGTGACCGGAGTGAACCGGGTCTGCGACACCCTGGCGCTGCTGTCGTTCGACTTGGGGCCGGAAGTGAGGGGCCTGACCGATGTCGGGCTGGTGGCGGTCAACCCGGACGGCGGGCGGGACTCGCTGCGGCTGCGGGTCTACCCGCCTGTGACAGGCTGCGATTTCAACGCGGACGGCCGGAGCTACCTGGACGACCTGATCGCCCTGGTCCTGGCCCTGCGCGACCGCCCGGCCGACATGCGCGGCGACCTCAACGGAGATGGGCGTTTCGACCTGCTGGACGCCCGGACCCTGCTCGATGCCCTGCGCCACGGCGGATGCCCGGAGAGCCGGACCGCGCTCGCCGCGGCCGTCCAGCCGGCCCCGCGGCCCCTGAGTGCGGAGGATATGGCCTATGTCGATTCCCAGCTTGACCGTCTGGGCCTGAGCGCGCAGGAGAAAGAGACTTTCACCGCCCTGGCCGGCAACAGCCCCGTGCCCGCTGCGTTGCCGCGCAGCTACAGCCTGGCCCAGAACTGTCCCAACCCGTTCAACCCCTCTACCGCCATCGTTTTTTCGGTGCCTGAGGAGGCGGGTTCGGTACGGGTGCAACTCCGCGTATTCGACCTGCGCGGCGCCCTGGTCGGCTCGCTGGTGGACGGGGAGAGAAAACCGGGGACCTACACCGTGTTCTGGGAGGGACGGAACGGCCGGGGGGAGTCACTGCCCAGCGGGGTCTATTTCTACCGTTTGCAGGCCGGCGCTTATGTCTGCACCCGAAAAATGGTGCTGCTAAAATGAACGCTTACCACGGGCGGGTCGATAAGATGAGAACGATAACGCTGCTGTTGCTGGCTCTACTCGGTCCCTGCGCCGCCCTGGCCGCTGTCGACCAGTGGAGCACCTACACCTTGGATGACGGGCTGCCGGTGCTGAACGTGCACGCCGTGGCCGCCGACCGCCGGGGGAATGTGTTCTTCGGTTTCGGCGCGGACTGGAACGGCATCGCCCTCTACGACCGTCAGGCCCAGGCCGTGGCCCCGCTCCCGTGCCCGTTCGAGGGCTGCCACGTGGAGGACCTGGCTGTCGACACCACCGGAGCGGTCTGGTGCCTGACCGATGAGGGCCGTCTGCTGCTGTACAAAGGCTCGGAATGGAGCGAGGTGCAGGTCGAGGTGGGCTATCAGGCCATCCGGTTCAGAAAGCTTATCACCGACCGGCCAGGCTCGATCTGGCTGGCCAGCGGCTACGGGGTGATCCGGTACGACGGCCTGGGCTGGACGAGGTTCTCCGACCAGGACGGCCTGCTATCCTCGAACGTGCACGATATATGCCTGGATTACAGCGGCCTGGTCTGGTGCGCCACCGATTCGTGCCTGGCGGTGTTCGCCGGCGCCGGCTGGCTGTCCCTCACCGCGGCGGACGGTTTGCCGGGGGGCGGCTACGATCTTATCGCCGCCGGGCCGGACGGCAGTGTCTGGTCGGTCACGGCGGATGAAAAAATCGTCCAGATCAGCCCGGAGAAAGTAATTACCTACCAGATCGGGCAGTACTGGTGGGAGCAGGGCGTACCACCCGGCAAGAGCCTCTGCCTGACTGTCGACCGGTACGGTCACCCCTGGGTTTGCGGCAGCTACAGGTACGGCGAGGACGGGAAAGGCTACAGCACTTTCGACGGGAACAGATGGCACAAGTACGCCTACCCGGACCGCGACAGCAGCAGCACGGTCACGGATGCGGCTGTGGACAGCACGGGCAACCTGTGGTTCGCCACCCTCGGCTCCGGGGTGCGCAAGCTGGGCGAGTTGGACGGCCTGAAAGTGTACGGCACGGAGCAGGGGCTGCCTTACAATCAGTTCAATGCGGTTGCCGAGGATTCCAAAGGCAGGCTCTGGTTCGGATCATCCGAGCACGATTCGATCCTCGGGTTCGACGGGACCCGGTGGAAATCCGTTCCCTTACCCAATCCGGTCGATCTTGAGCCGCCCACTGTTCCTCCCGCGGCCACTGTTCCTACTGATTCCGCCGGCGTCCCCGGTTACAAAAATGTGGATCCGCCACGCGTATATCATCTCGCCACGGATTCCTCCGACAACCTGTGGTGTGGCACCAGTGCCGGATTGCTGAAATATGACGGAGAAAAGTGGGAGCTTGTCTTCCAGAACTGGTCTACCGACCCGACAAGCTGGGTTAACGCTTTATACCTGGATTCCAGCAACAACCTCTGGGTTGGCACCTATGCGGGTGTAAGGAGATGGGACGGCGGTCAGTGGCGGTTGTACGATGCCAGTAATGGCCTGGCAAGCAACGCGGTCTATTCAATCGCCCAGGATTCACACGGCGACATGTGGTTCGGCGGCTCCTCCGGGAAGATGAGCCGGTTCGACGGCCAAAAGTGGACGAGTTATACCCTCTCCAACTTCGCCACTCCACACGAGATTGGAAATATCGCAACGGACAGAATGGGAAACGTTTATGCGGCCGAATCCAATGTGGGGGTAAAAAAGTTCGATGGGAACGGCTGGACCACCATGAGCGGAATTTCCTCGACCTGGTCGATCCACTTAGCTCTGGATTCGCTGGACGGCCTCTGGGCCGGCAATTACAGCGGTCTGTCGAAGTGGGACGGCCGCAAATGGGTGCCGCAGGAGGACAACTCCGGTTTTCTCAATTCGATCAATACGCTTATGCTCGATTCCCACAACCATCTCTGGCTGGCCACGAACGACGGTCTGCGCAGTTTCAACCCGGTCCGGGGCGTGAAGCGGGCGGATTCGCCTCTGCCGAACGGGAACGAGGGGATAACCCCCATTGTCAACGCAACGCCCTCGCTGCCGAGAGCCTTTTCTCTCGGGCAGAATGTCCCCAACCCGTTCAATCCCTCGACCACGATCGGCTTTTCCCTGGCCGGGTACAATCCGGAGCGGGTGTGTCTCAAGGTGTACGACCTGCGCGGGCGGCTCGTCCGCACCCTGCTCGACAGGCTGTTCGCTCCGGGGGCGTACAGCGTGCTTTGGTCTGGAGATGACGACTCCGGGCGGCGCCTGGGCAGCGGGGTGTATTTCTATCGCCTGAGCGCCGGCGAATTCACCCGGACTCGCAAAATGGTCCTGCTGAAGTGAAATGCGAAGACAGCCCGGCTTATGTGGTTAGGCCGAGGCTTTGAAGCTGCAACCGCGTATCGCATAAAAAAGCCCCTGCACACTTGGTATCAGGGCTGGTATCAGGGGGGGCAGGGTGGTTTAGGCAAGAACGGGCGGGAGGGGTCGCGCCGCTGTCCGGCCGGCGTGCCGCAAAACGCGGGAACCCTTGCTGAACTTGTGCCGGGACACAAACGTCCGAAAAAGCTCAAGGGGCTGGGAGATATCTCCCAGCCCCTTGTAACTTATGGTGCGCCCGAAGGGAGTCGAACCCCTAACCTTCTGATCCGTAGTCGGTGGCGTTATCGGATAGAATACCAGTAACTGCAATAAAATAATGCATCTGGCGGGATGGCCCCGCAAGCAATTTCGCTGAAGTGATGCCCGCAATGATCCACTTTTATCCTGAGCCTGACACGCTGCTGACACGTTTTGAATCGGGACGGATCGAGAGAAAACAAGGAGGGAGCGTATGATTGCCGAGCCTAAAACCAGAGAGGCATTGACAGTGACCCAGACAATCAAGCGGCTCCAAAATACTACCGGGACAATCTGGTCCGAAAGCACAATTCGGCGCTGGCTGGATGAAGGCGTGATCAAAGGATATCGAGTACGTAAGAGGGTGATGATCTGGGCCGATAGTTTACCTGGCAGAAATGAATAATCCTGCCTTCGTTCCCACCATTTCCGTTATTTCCGCCATCTCCGCTGGATAATGCATTGCACATCATGCATCGTATGGCAGATTAATAAGCCCATCCTTTCTTGGGGGTCTGCCATGCGCCCGACTCACATCATCCTTCACCACAGCGCCACCCAGGACGGCAGAACGCTCTCCTGGGACGACATCAAGCGTTACCACATCCAGACGAACGGCTGGAAGGACATCGGCTATCACTTCGGCATCGAGCAGGTGGAAGCCGAGACCGTGATCCTCGTTGGCCGAATGATGGACGAGGTCGGGGCCCACTGCGTCGGGATGAACTCCAAGTCGCTTGGGGTGTGCTTCGTCGGAAACTTCGACCTGGCCGCGCCGCCGAAAGAGTCCTGGGATGCCGGGGTCCGCTTGGTGAGCTCACTGTGCCGAGTCTTCGGCATCCCTCACGAGAACGTCCAGGGCCACCGTGACTATTCCGACAAGACTTGTCCGGGCCGGAAATTCGATCTGGCCCTTTTCCGCAGTCAACTCACAGGAGGGGAAAATGCTTGAGAGCAAGAAATTCAAATCGGCCCTGATCGGGGCGCTGGTTCAGGTGGTGATTCTGCTGGTCAACCAGGGCCTGGGGCATTTCAACATCGCCATCCCCCAGGACATCCTCATCACCCTGATGACGGCGGTGGCCGGCCTGTTCGGTGTCCAGATCGCCGCCCAGGGATACGCCGACGGCAAGACCGGCGGCCTGACCAGCTCGAACGCCGCCAAGATCATCGAGGCGAGCAAGGCGGACGTCGTAAAAAACTGATCGGCCCCCGCCTCCAGACCGGCGGGCTGAACCTCGGCCTGAACGAGTACGGAGTGAGCGGGGCGTTCTCGAAGGGCCGGGTGGACGTGTGGGGGCGATACAACATCAAGCGGCCCGAGGTCAGCATCCCACGCTGGGAAGCCGGAGTCGGGATAACGTTCTGAGCGGAGACAGAGTCATGGACTGGCCCACGGCAACGGTAATCTGCAGCGCATGTATCGGCGGCGGCACCACGCTTGCGGCGGCGGTCCTGCGCTTCGGGCCGTCCAGGAACGGAAACGGGAACGGCAGGCGCGCGGTCTCGGAAGACATCTGTCTGCTGCGGCATCAACGGCTCGACGAGGACATCCAGGAGTTGAAGGCCGGAGTGTCGAAGATTCACGCCCGGCTGGACGAGATGATCCTGAAAGCGAGGCCGTGATGCCCTGCGCCCCGCCGAAACCCTGCGCTCATCCCGGGTGTCCGGCGCTGGTCGAGAGAGGTCGACGGTACTGCCCGAAGCATCAGCGCCAGGAGCGGCAGCGCAGTGACGAAGCCCGCGGCACCGCGGCTGAACGCGGCTACGGCAGTCGATGGCAGAGAGCCAGCAAGCGGTTCCTGGAGAAAAACAAGCTCTGTGCCGAGTGCGAGCGGCAAGACCGACTGACCAAGGCCACGGTCACGGATCACATCGTTCCGCACAAGGGAAATCAGAAGCTGTTTTGGGATCAATCGAACTGGCAACCGCTCTGCAAGCCCTGTCATGATCGAAAGACCGCGAGAGAGGACGGCGGGTTCGGAAATGGCTGAGACGATGACACAGACTCGAACGATTGAGGCGGAGGTGGCTTTCGACGCCCTGGGAGAGGTCTACGACGCGAGTTTCCGGCGCGAGATCGACCTGGCCGAGAACGCGGCGATCTTCGAACTGCTCAGGAAGCACATTCGCTACCTGGGCGACAAGAGCGTGGGCGACAGATGCGTCCTCGATCTCGGTTGCGGGACCGGCCTTTTCCTCGAGTACGTCGATCTGCGTCCGGCATGCTTCCTCGGCATCGACATCTCGGCGGCCATGCTGGAACAGGCCCGAGCGAAGTTCCCTGAGCACTGCTTCGAGAAGGGCCGCATGGAGAACATCCAGGCGCCCGCAGAGTCGTTCGACCTGGTGGCGAGCCTGTTCGGCAGCCTTTCCTACTGCGAGTATCCGCCCCTGGCCGTGGCCGAGATGTTCCGCGTGCTGCGGCCCGGCGGCAAGGTCTTCGTGATGGGGTTCGGGCCGCGCTACGAGTCCACCCGGCAAGACATCACCGCCGCTCACGGCTTCAGGGTGCCGAAACGCTGCTGGACCAACCGAGAGTTCCAAGACCTGTTTCAGGGGTTCCGCATGCTGGACTCGTTCGGCTTCAGCTGCTGTCAAGAGAAGATGTCTCCGAACCCGAACGCTTCTCTGTCGCATCAACTCGTCCTGGAGGCGGACACCCTCGGCCGGGTCTGGCCGGACAGATGCTTCTTCCAGGTCTACGTCGGAGAAAAAGATGCCACGGCGCTATGAAAAAAAGAACGTGTTCGACGCGGCCATCGACCGCATGACCGAGCTCTACGAGGAAGGCCACCGGATCGTGGTCTCGTTCTCCGCCGGAAAGGACTCCGGCGTCTGCCTGGAAATCTGCCTGATCGCGGCGAACCTTACCGGGCGGCTGCCGGTCGAGGTGGTGATGCGCGACGAGGAAATCATGTTTCCCGGCACGTTCGAGTACGCCGAGCGCGTGGCGGCCAGGCCGGACGTCTCTTTTCACTGGCTCATCGCCAATCAGCCGGTGGTGAACGTTTTCAACCGCGAGATGCCGTACTTCTGGACCTTCGACCCGCTGCTCGACCCCGAACAGTGGGTGCGCCGGCCGCCGGAGTACGCGCAGTACATCCCGGAGAAGTACATCCAGGGGATTTGCTATCCGGGCCGGTTCCCGCCTCCTGAAGGCAAGGACCTCTTCTGCGTGATCGGCCTGAGAGCCGCCGAGAGCATCCAGCGCTCGCTCGGAGTGTTCAGCAGCAAGGGGCATCTGACCAACAAGGACTCCTGGGGGACGCGGCGCGTACGCCCGATTTACGACTGGTCGGACGGCGACGTCTGGAAGGCGATAGCCGACAACAAGTGGGACTACAACCATGCCTACGACACCATGAACCGGCTCGGAGTGCCGCGCCAGAACCTGAGAATCGCGCCGCCCACTCTGACGGCAGCCGGAGCCGAGACGCTCAACATGGCGATGCGTGCCTGGCCGAAATGGTTCGACAAGGTGAACAAGCGGCTGCCCGGAGTGCGCACGGTGGCCATGTACGGCAGACGCGCGCTCGAGCCGATCCGCCGCATGGGTGAGACCTGGGAAGCCTGTTTCAGAAGGACGTGCATCGAGGATGCTCCGGCCTGGATCGCCGACCGCGCGCGCCAGGTCATGGAGCGGCACCTGAAGGAGCACGCCCGCCACTCGACCGAGCCGTTTCCTCAGAACACGGCTTGCGCCAAGTGCGGGATGCTGAATTCGTGGAAGATGATGGCAAACGTCATGTACATGGGAGACCCGTTTTCGATGAAGTACGACCGCCTGCCGCCGGTGGAGCCGGAGTTCTTCCGTCCGGGTTCCGGCACGTGGGGCGGCGGTAAACCGACGTTCTGAAAACAAAACCAGGGAAGCGAGCCGGGGGAGTGCGAATCCCCCTAACCGTCTGATGTGCGACCATCAGACCAGACACAAGGTCTGCGCTTCCCGGCGCGGACAGCGTCCGCAATGGAACGCGGAAGTCTACCACAGACTCCGTGACGCTGTCAAGCCGGGGCAGAAGCGCGGTTGGGGGACAGCATGAACGAGAAGGACTTCAACACCACTCCGGAAGAGACGCAGCGCAGAGTATCGGACAAGATCAAGGCCAAAGGCCGCAAGATCATTGAAAAGAAAAACAAGGTCCTGAAGCGATTGGTTGTCGAGTACGTGGGTGTGAACGACCTCAAGCCCAACGACTACAACCCGAATCGCCAGAGCGAGCACGACTTCGAACTGCTCTTGAAGTCGATGGAAGAGGACGGCTTCACGCAGCCGATAGTCGCGCTCCAGGACGGGACCATCGTTGACGGAGAACATCGCTGGAGAGCGGCGCGCACGCTCGGATACGATCAGATTCCGGTGGTCTTCACGGACATGACGCCCGAGCAGATGCGCATCGCAACGCTCAGGCATAACCGAGCCAGAGGCAGCGAGGACATCAACCTCACCGCCGATGTCATCCGAGACCTTCAAGAGCTTGGCGCCATCGATTGGGCGATGGACAGCCTGATGATGAGCGAGGTCGAGATGCAACGCCTACTCGAGGACATAGCCGCACCGGAAGACCTGGCGGGCGATGACTTCAACGACAGCTGGCGACCGGATGAGATCGCGGAAGAAGACCTCGACAGAGCCAAGCAGGGAAAGACAGCCGCCTACGAGATCAAGACGCATGAGGACGGCACGGTCCATGTCTCGGCCATGAGTAAGAGAGCGGCCCAGGACATACGAGAGCGCGAGAAGATCATTCAGGAGGCCAAGACAACCGAAGAACGCAACATGAAGATGAGAGAGAACAAGCTGTTCAGGTTGTCTCTCATCTTCAGTGGCGAGGAAGCCGATCTGGTGAAGTCAGTCCTGGGAGACGAACCGGCACAACGAATCGTCAGTCTGTGCAGACAGCAGCAGGAGCGTAAGGCAAGCTGAGGGGATAGGGGGGTAAAAATCCTCGAAGTTTGCCGCTCCAGACCGAGCGGGCAATTGACCTTTGCGAGTCGCAAAAATAGCACCCCCCCCCTTATCAGGGTGAGGAATAAACGATGAAGGGCAGACCTCCAGTACCGACAAAGCTGAAGGTTCTTCGCGGAAATCCAGGCCACAGGCCGATCAACCACGATGAGCCACAGCCGCCGAGAACGATCCCGGAGTGTCCTTCTCACCTTGCGAAGGATGAGCGCGAGATATGGGAGCGGGTTTCGCACAAGCTGTTCGATGCTGGCATCCTTACCGAGGTTGACGATCTCTCTTTGTCGGTGTTCTGCGAGTATTTCAGCGAGTATCGCAAGCTTTCAGACCAGACGAAGAAGGCTGGCGTTTTCATCAAGGTGAAGAACGGCAAGGAGACCAAGACCTTTGTCGATGAGGCGACCGGAGAGAAGATCAGCAAGGAAGTCGACCGGTTCATCGTGCAGAGAAGCCCGGTGGCCGCGGCGAGAGATGCGGCCTGGGCTATCGCCAGCCGGATACTGGCCGACTTCGGAATGACCCCGAGTTCCAGAGCGCGGCTGAAGGTGGAGCTTGAGCAGGAACGGACCGACTCTTACGAGGCGTATCGTGGGAAGAAAACGAGAGCATGACATCGCGCCAGCGATGCAGTACGCCGAGAACATCCTGTCAGGCAGAATCCCGGCCTGCAAGTGGACCAAACTTGCGGTCGAGCGCCATGTCCGAGACCTGGAGAGAGCGGAAAATGATCCGGAGTATCCGTATTTCTTCAGCGAGGATGCCGCCTGGCATGTGATCGATTTCTTCCACAAGTATCTGCATCACTCCATCGGGGAGTGGGCCGGACGTTTGTTCGAGCTTTCGCCGTGGCAGCAATTCATTCTGTGGTCGATATTCGGCTGGTTGAAGAAAGAGGAAGAGACTCGGCGCTTCAAGGTCGTCTACATCGACATGGCTCGAAAGAATGGGAAGAGCAGCATGGCAAGTGGAGTCGGGCTGTATCTGTTCGATGCTGACGGAGAGCCTGGCGCTCAGATATACACTGCGGCCACGAAGTATAAGCAGGCGAAAATCGTTCATGCGGAAGCCGAGCGGATGGTGAAGTCCTCGCCCTTCCTGCGGCGGCGGATCGGGATTGTCCGAGATAACCTGCATGTCATCGACACGGCTTCGAAGTTCGAGCCGTTGGGCCGCGACTCCAAGACCGAGGACGGTCTGAACGTCCACGGTGCGATCATCGACGAGTATCACGCTCACCCGGACAGTGGGCTTTATGACGTGCTGAGGACGGCGATGGGTTCGCGCCGCCAGCCGATGATGTTCGTCATCACGACCGCCGGTTACGAAAAACAATGTCCCTGCTATATCCAGCGGGAGTACGTGACAAGCATTTTGGAAGGCGTGTTCGAAGACGATTCTGTCTTCGGAATCATCTACACCCTGGACGAGGAAGAGAAGGACGAGAAGGGCAACGCGATCAGGCCGGCCGATGACTGGACTGACGAGCGGACCTGGATAAAGGCGAACCCGAATCTGAATGTTTCTCTGAAGCTCAGTGACCTTCGGGAGATGTGCAGAGAGGCGATCCAGTCGCCAACAAAGCAAAACGAGTTCAAGACCAAGCGACTCAATCTGTGGACCGAGGCTGTCATCGCATGGATCACGCAGAAAAGCTGGAATGCCTGCGCCTTCCCGGTGAACGCGGAAGGTCTGCGGGGCCGGACCTGCTACGGCGGTCTGGACCTGTCCACGGTCAACGACCTGACAGCCTGGGTGCTCTGCTTTCCACCCCAGGGCGATGATCGGCTGTATCAGTTTTTGTATCGTTTCTTCCTGCCGCAGGATGGGCTTCGCGAGCGATGCCTTCATGACAGAGTGCCTTATGACCTCTGGATCAACAAGGGCTTTGTCATGGCGACGCCCGGCAACGTTATCGACTACTCGTTCATCGAGGCGCAGGTGTTGGAAGACGCGGCGCGATACGACCTGAAGGAGATAGCCTACGACCCGTACAACGCTTCTCAGGTGGTGCTCAATCTGCAGGACCAGGGCCTGAAGATGATTGAGTTTCGGCAGGGATTTCTCAGCATGAGTCCGGCATCTAAAGACTTTGAGCGGCGCGTGCTGGCGGCTGAGATCGCGCACGGCGGAAACCCGGTGATGAATTGGATGGTGAATTGCGCCACAATCGCAACCGACCCTGCGGGCAACATCAAGCCGGTGAAACCCGACCGAATGACATCGAGCAAACGGATCGACGGAGTGGTCGCCTCGATCATGGCGCTCTGGCGAGCCGTGATAAATGAAGACGAAACCGAAAGCACCTACGACAGCAACGAGGTTTTTGTCGCATGAAAAGTGTGCAGAGAGACGCGATAATCGGCACTGGAATCGCGATGATTGGCGCGGGCCTTTGGCTCCTGAAACCGTGGGCCGCCCTGATCTTTGTCGGTCTGGTGCTGGTTATTACCGGGCTGTCCAGGACCGTGAAATAAGGGGTAGAGATGAGCCTTTTCCCGACGCTGCAGGAGATCAGGTCGAGTATCGCCACTCCGGAGAAATGGCTTGTTGACTGGGTGCGTGGCGGATCGGAGACCGCCGCTGGCCGGACGGTCAATGAAATTTCAGCCATGAACAATTCGGCGGTGTTCAACGCTGTGACTATAATCAGCGGTATCCTGATGCAACTGCCGCTTCATCTGTATCGACGGACCACGGACAACGGCAAGGAAAAGGCGACAAGTCACCCTCTGTACCAAGTGGTCCACGGACGAGTCCGGCCACCGCGGGCGGGGATGCCCGGAATGACTGCGGCCCGCTGGATTCAGGCAGCGGCGGGGCACGTTTGCACTTGGGGAAACAGTTATAATTTTCGAGTGTTCAACGGAGCGGGACAGATCGCGGAGATACACCCGATTCGCCCGGACCGGATGAGGCTTGAAGAGCGCGATGGGCGAATAGTCTATGAGTACACGCCTCGGCAGGGCGGGCCGGTCGAGATTCCGCATGAGAACATGTTGCACATTCCGGGCTTCGGATTCGACGGCATTCAGGGTTACTCGGTGGTCACGCTCGCGCGCGAGGGCATCGGTCTTTCGCTCGCCACCGAGGAATTCGGAGCACGCTGGTTCGGCAGTGGAACACACCCGGGGATCGTGGTCAGCACACCGAAAGCGCTGAAAAAGGATACGCGTGATGCGCTGAAGAAGCAGCTTTCGGACAAATACGCGGGCCTCGGCAAGAGTCATCGGCTGCTACTGCTCGAAGAGGACATGAAGCCCATCCCGATCAGCGTATCGCCGGAAGATTCGCAGTTTCTTGAAACGCGAAAATTCCAGGTGATCGAGATCGCTCGGTGGTTCAATTTGCCCGCCTATCTGCTGAAAGAGATGGATGGTACGATCAAGAGCAACATCGAGCAACAGAGTATTGAGCTTTTGACCATTCACATGGGCCCCTGGATAACGCTGTTCGAAACCGAACTGACTTATGGGCTGCTGCGCCAGGATGAGATTGATGCCGGGTACTTCATCGAGTTCGACCTGAACGGACTGCTTCGAGGCGACATCAAGGCCCGGTATGACGCTTACGCCGTTGGAAAACAGTGGGGATTTTTGAATACCAACATGGTCTTGCGGAAGGAGAACGAGCAGACCATCGGGCCGGACGGAGATAAATTCTGGATGCCGGTCAACATGATCGAGGTCGGAAGTGAACTGCCGCCCGCGGCGGCGGTGGCGGAACGCATGATTGAAGACCCTGCTCACGAGCATCGCACCAACGAGGACAAGCGTCGGGCGGTCATGGCTCGCAATCGTCTGAGCAAGCAGTATCGTAGGCTGCTCGAGGATGCCGCAGGGCGAATGGTGCGGCGCGAGGTCAACGACGTGCGCCAGGCCGTGAGGAAATACCTGAGCCAGAGAAGCGCGTCCGAGTTCGAGCGATGGTTGCGGGCCTACTATGACGATCTGCCCGAACGAGTTAAAGAGAACATGGCGCCGGTCATCACGGCCTACGCCGAATCGATCCGTGACGCCGCCAGAGATGAAATCGGGTCCGAAAGCGACGTGAAGAGCTTCGAGAAGTTCGTGGCGGATTACATCGGAACGACCGCGGCTCGATGGGCTGGAAGCTCTCAAGGGCAGATCAATCAACTTCTGAACGAGTCGGAAGACCCGGCGGCCGCCATCGAGCAGCGGCTTGACGAGTGGGATAAAACCAGAGCTGGCAAGGTGGCGGCTCGTGAGACGGTAGACGGTCGTTCGGCTTTTGCGAACGTGGTCTTTTTCGCAGCCGGATACAGAGTTATCTGGATCAATCAAGGTTCGGAGGAATGCCCCTACTGCAAGCAGATGGACGGGCGGGTGATTGAGCGGGGCGGCTATTACCTGAAGGAGGGGGAATCTCTGGACGCTGGCGAGGGCAAGCTGGTTATAAGCGGGCCGAAGACTCATCCGCAGCTACACCAGGGCTGTGATTGCATTACGGCGGCGAGCCGGTAGAAGCTTCAGAAAATTGAAAGCGCCAGGGTCTGATCAACCCGGGCGAAGACAAAAAGGACGGCTGTGTGGAGCCACACCTCTGCGCATGCCGTCCTTTTTTGTCGCCACTGAAAAGAGGTGATCATGCCGAAGCCGAACGAGGAAAAGAATCAGATCGAACGCCGTGAGATACCCCTGCAGCTTGAGATTCGGCAGAACGACACAGGGAAACGAGTCGTTCGTGGATACGCAGCGAAGTTCAACGCCTGGAGCGAAACCCTGGGTGGCTGGTATCGCGAGAAGATTCAGCCCGGAGCTTTCGCCAATTCTCTCAAGGCGAATGATGTGCGGAGCTTTTTCAACCACGATCCCAACTTCGTCATCGGGAGAATGTCCGCCGGGACGCTCAGTCTGCTCGAGGATGTCGAGGGTTTATTCATGGAGGCCGAGCTTCCCGACACGCAATGGGCGCGCGATCTGGCCGTGTCCATCGAGCGCGGAGACATCACCGGGCAGAGCTTTCAGTTTCGTGTAGTCGCTCAGGCATGGAAGGAGCCTGACAAGGGCGGCAACCAGATCGCCGAGCGCACTCTGATTGAGGTCGACTTGATCGAAGTGGGTCCGGTGGCGGTCCCCGCCTATCCCGATACTACTGTAGCCTTGCGGTCACTGGAACAGTACAAGGCCGAGCGAACCGCTCAGGAGAGCGGGGGCGGTCCGGACGGAGAACAGTCGAAGGGTCGGCTGTCCAACGTCTGGCGTACAAAAGTCCGGTGCCATGAACTCAACAACTTCTGAGAAAGGAAAGAGCCATGAACGAGAGAGAAAGAAGGCTGCGCGAGGAGCGCGCCAGGATCGTTGCGCGGATGCGTGAACTGGTGGACAAGGCCGATGCCGAGAAGCGGGATCTGACCGCGGACGATCAGGCCGAGATCAACAAGATCGAGGCTCGCATCGCTGTTCTCACCACGGAAATCGAGCTTGAGCAGCGGCTCGGAAAGCTCGAGGGCGAAATGCACACTCCTGTCGGCGCGACTCCCCCCGGCCCTGATCCGGGCAACAACGGCACTCTACAGAACCGCACGAGGCAGCAGCGAGTGTCCGAGGCGATCCGCCGATTCAACTCCGGCGAGACGGAGCTTCGCACCTTGGCCGCCGTGCATGCTGTTGTGTCGCGCGGAGAGGTGCTTCCGGCCGAGTTCGTCGAAATGCAGTCGGACATCTTTGCCCGGATGGTGCTGGGCGAGCCGGTATCCGATGCGGAGAAGCGCGCGCTGCAGATGGACGCCGACGTGTTCGGCGGGTTCCTGGTCATGCCGCAGCAGATGATCCAGAACCTGATCAAGGCCGTGGACAATGAGGTCTTCGTGCGCCGGTACGCGACCAAGTACACAGTCCCGAAAGCCGAGAGCCTGGGTGTGCCGGTGCTCGAAACCGACATGGGCGATCCCACCTGGACCAGTGAACTCAAGACCGGCAACGAGGACAACGGACTGTCCTTCGGCAAGCGCGAACTGCATCCACATCCGCTGGCCCGGCTGGTCAAGATCAGCAACAAGCTGCTCAGGGCGTCCTTCTTCAACGTCGAGGGCTTGGTGATCGACCGGCTGAAGTACAAGTTCTCGACGGTCCAGGAAAACGCCTTCTTCAACGGTTCCGGCACGAACGAGCCGCTGGGCGTGATGGTCGCCTCGCCTCTCGGTATTCCGACGAGCCGCGACGTCTCGACCGACAACGAACAGACGGCGATCACTTTCGACGGGCTGAAGGAGGCCAAGTACGCGCTGAAGAGCCAGTATTGGGCGAAGGCCCGCTGGACTTTCCACCGCGATGCTCTGAAGCAGATCGACAAGATCAAGGACAAGGAGGACCGCTATCAGTGGCAGCCTTCCACCGTGGTGGGCCAGCCGGACCGTCTGTTGAATCTGCCGATGGACATCAGCGAGTACATGCCGAACACCTTCACGAGCGGCCAGTATGTCGGGCTGCTCTCCGACTGGTCGTTCTACTGGATCGCCGATGCTCTGGACATGGAGGTTCAGCGCCTGGTGGAGCTGTACGCAACCACCAACCAGACCGGCCTGATTGGACGGGGCGAAACCGACGGTATGCCGGTCCTGTCGGAAGCCTTCGTTCGGGTCAAGCTGGCCTCCTGACGGCGGCCATAACTCGCTTCTGACATGAATCTACAACTCCATCTTGGAGGATAAACAGATGAACCTCTCGAAGAACACGAAAGTAACCCAAGTCCTCGGCTACTACGCCGCGGGCCAGACCACCCGAGACAGCGCGATCATCGACATGCAGGGCTTCGAGGGAGTGATGTTCATCGCTCTGTTCGACACCCTGATCGAGAACGGTACGCTGAAGCTGTCTGCGGATCAGAACGACGTGAACAGCGGGACCGGCATGAAGGAGCTTTCCGGCTCCACTCCGCACACGATTTCGGCGGCCGAGGCTGCGGCCACCGGGCAGACCGGTCTTGTGCTGGATGTCTACAAGCCGCAGAAAAGGTACTTGCGGGCCAGCATCGACATTGGCGTGTCCAACGCCGTGATCGGTGCTGTCGTGGCGATCCAGTACAGCGGCAAGGTCGTTCCGCCCGCTCACGGCGCGATGAACGCGGACATGCTCGTCAGCCCGGATGAAGCCTGACCATGAACAGGGGGCGGGGCGAATAACCCCGCCCCTATCGAAAGGAAGGCATCATGAGGCGAACGGTCTTGCTCGTTCTGGTTCTGGCGGTGTTGTCGGCGCTGCCGCTTCCTTTGCCCGCGCAGAGCACGAATGGCACGGTGGTGAAATTCGAGATCACCAGCACTTCCACTCAAGAAGTGGAGTTCGACGCCTGGACCTCGGCGGGTGGCACGGCCTACGACACCACGAGCAACAGATTCATCGGGCGAGTGGTGAGCCTGCATGTCGACCCGACTGCCAACGCGAGTACTCCGCCGCCGGACAGCTTCGATGTGCAGGTACTCGATGAACGCGGTTACGATGTCCTGATGGGACAGGGTGCGGACCTCGATAGTTCCGCGGTCAACTTCGGAACGGAAGCGAATCTCGGAGCAGTGCGGAATTCTACTCTTCGCCTACTGGTGAAAAACGCAGGAGCCAAGAAGAAAGTGAAAGTCCGCCTGCTTGTCAGATAGGAGGCATCGTGTTGATTCGGATGAGAACTACACTGGCGGGCCCTCGTTATAACTGCCCTGCCGGCAAGATGGTCGAAGTCGACCCGGCGACGGCCAAGACGCTGATCGACGGCGGCCATGCCGAGAAGGTCGAGACTGTCGCATTGGTGGCGCCGGAAAACGCGGCCAGGCAGACCGGCAAAGCGCCAGGCAAAAAAAAAGGATAGGATGCCGTGTCCTACAACTCTCTCGAATCGGCAAAGACTCTGCTCGGCGGCATTGAAGTAAGTCAAGAAAACCTCAATGCGGCCAGGTCGATGATCGACAATCACAGCGAGTTCCGCTGGGAAGAGACCGTCCGCACGGATAGGCTTTCCGGCGACGGAGAGTCGGATTCGTTTTTCATCCGCTTTCCGGTGATCGAGATCACATCGCTGATGATCGACGGGGTTGCTCAGACAGAGGGAGAGGACTTCCAAGTGTCGAAGGACATCGGCCGAGTGATGGTGTTCAACGGCCTGCCGAAAGGCCAGGACAACATCGAGTGCGCCTACAAATACGGATACGACTCCGAGCATGAGGCGTGCGGTCTGATACGCATGGTCGAGGCGACAATAGCTCTGTATCTGGCTCGTAATCCGATGATGGTCAAGACAGTCAACTTCGGCGGGCAAGGTGGAGTGGATATCGAGTACGGCACCGGCATTCCGTTCTATCTGTCTCTGATACCCACGCCGCGGGGGATTTGATGCTGGAAAGCTTGATGGTGTTCAACTGTATCCGGCTTCGCCGGTCTGAGATGCCGAATGCTCACGGCGAATATTCGTTCGAAATGCAGCTTCCGGCCCTGCCCTGTGTGTTTGTCCCGTCCGCTGGCCGAGTGGTAAAAGACCAGACTGGCAAGGAAGTGATCATCGATGGTGAGTTCTGGATGCACGAGGATGTGCCAATCGAGGACCGGCTGATCTACCAGGGGTACGAATACGAGATCATCGCGTATGAGCCGTTGACGGACTTCCTGACAGGCCGAACGGCCTACTATCGGATTCAAGCCGTGAGAAGGAGACCCTACGATGAAGAGCCGGTTACGATCAGCTGAAGCCCTGGCTGCCGGAAGGCTGACCGGACGCGATGAGGCGGAAGCTCGCGCCAATCCTCTGGTGGCGGCCGAGGCTGCCCGGCTGGACCGCGAGAAGCGAGTCCAGTCCGAGAAATCGAAGAAGCGAAAGGAGAGGAAGGGATGAACGTATCGAACCTGAAACTTGTCGCGCCGGTGGGGTCCGGGCCGGTGATCCGCTCCGACCAGGGGGCCGGTGCCGGTGCCGACCGTGACTTCATCGTCTTCAAGAAAGGCGGCGCGGAAGTCTTCTCGGTGGACAAGAACGGCCTGCCGGACCCCGGCGGCGGCGACGCCAAGCGGAAAGTGCCGGTCCCCTACGGCGACGTGGTGGCTGACTCGGACCTGATCGAGCCGTTCCTGAACAAGTTCGTCAAGGGCGTGACCATCACCGGGATCAAGCTGGCGGTGGACACGGCCACGGCGGACGGCACGACCAACCGTCAGACCATCACGGTCAAGCGCGGTTCGGACGGGGCGACGGTGGCCGAGTATCAGACTCCGGCCGAGAATCCCGGCCTGGCGCAAAACATCTGGACGGACATGGGCGCGATCACCAACGCCACGCTCGCCGCCGGGGATTATCTCTACGCCGCCTTCACCAAGACGGCGGGGGGCTTGGCTCTGTCCGGCCTGACGTTCGAGATCGAGTACCAGCACGCCGAGTGACATCGGCCTGAAAGGTCAAGGAGGTAGAAAGAGATGCCTGCACTGAAATTCGAAAACTTCCTGGGGAACGACCCGGCCGCCGTGATCGACGTGCACAACGACCGTGACGTTTTCGCTCACTACCGGAACGGAGAAGAGAAGATCGCCCTGACAAGGGACGGCTTCATCCGGACCGTGTCCGGCTGGGCGAAGCGTTACGTCCCGGTCCCCCTGGGCGATCTGGCCGCCGACAGCGATCTTCTCAGTCTGCCGCTGCTGCGTGGGCTGCACGACCTGACGATCACCAACATATCCGTCGGAACGGATACAACGGTCGCGGCCAACGCCTCGCACTATCAGACCATCGGGGTCTACAACTCGCAGTCCTCGACGCCGGTCGCCACGCTGAGCACGGCCACCCAGGGCTTCAGCAAGCACGTCCCGCGCGACTTCTCCGGCCTGGACGCCACGCTCAAGAAGCTGGCCGCCGGGCAGAGTCTGTACCTGAAGCTCACCAAGACAGGCAACGGGGTGGCCCTCTCCGGCGTGGTGGTCTCGATCACCTTCGAGATCGACCAGCCCAGGCCGGCCAGCGGTGACCCCGAGGACAACGTCTTCCGCTTCATCGCCGGAGACGCCGGGACGGACGGCCTGATCGAGTCCGACCACGAGAAGCGCGATCACCTGAGTGTCCGGTACCGCGGCAAAGAGACCTTCAACGTGGACGTGGACGGTAAGATCAGCGGGTCCGCGCCAGACCAGTACCACTACGCCGTGCTCAACGTGGGCGACATCGCCGACGCGGACGGCGGGGCGAAGAAGAGTCCGCTCCTGCAACCGCACTGCGACATCGAGGTGAAGAAGGTCTTCTTCGGCCAGACCGAGACCGTGGCCGCCGACAGCGACACCGACTTCACTCAGGTGCTGGTGAAGGACGGCAGCGGCAACGTCATCGTGGACGGCTTCGTGAACGGGCCGAACGGCGGCGGCCAGGACATGGTGAAGGGTATGCTCTACGACATGGGCGAGGTGAACGAGAAGTACGCGGCAATCACCTCGACCGGCCAGCTGCAGGCCGAGTACGTCTGCAACGGCACGGCGCCCACGGTGAAGGGCCTGACCTTCGTCATCGTGTACAAGAAGACCTCGTGAGGCAGCCATGATCCTTGACGTGGAAACCGCTCTCTCCGACTACCTGCTCCAGAACATGGTGCGGGTCGTGGGGCATGGCAACGCCGAAGTCCCGGTGTATCGAGGGCGGTTTCCGCAGGGGTGCAAGCCGGTGGCCGTGATGATCGCGCGCGTGGGTGGTAACGGTGACGCCGACCTGCCTGACCGCGACCTTGCCTCGGTGGACGTGTGGGCCCGGCATGAGCACTGGCCGGATGCCCTGCGGCTGATGCAGAACCTGGACACTCTGCTGGATGGGCTTTGCCGGAAGGCGCTCAACGCGGAAGTCTTCTGCCTGGGCTGCCAGCGGTCGAGCGGGCCGATACCCCTCGACTCGGAGAACAACGACCTGGTGCGCTACATCTGCACCTACGAGATGGACCTGCGGCGAGGCTGACGATGGCTGACGAGATCGGGCTGGACATCGAGGGAGTCGAGGGCCTCCTGGCCGAACTGGTGGAGATGAGCCTGATCGGCGATTCGCCGGAGTTCCAGGACGTGATGCTGGATGCGGCTGAACTCACCGCCGAGAACATCCGGGCCGAGATACCGAAGCTCGTCGAGCAGCACAGCGGCCAGCTTCTGGAGAAGACCCAGGCCAGCAAATATGTCGGCAAAGGTGAGGGCTACATTGAAACCGCCGTGGTGAGCGAGGCGCGCACCAGGCGAAAGGAGAAGGGCAAGGAGAACAAGGGAGCACCCTACCCGATCTTCCTCGAGTACGGCACCGAGGACGAGGAAGGATTCACGAGAATCAAGGCCCGGCCATTCATGCGGACGGGCTTGGACAAATCGACAGACGCGGTCGTTGGAATGATCGCGGCGAAACTCTTCGGAAAGAAAGGAGCCTGAGATGTCTCAGATGCAAGGAGATCGTTTGAACTTCGAGTACGGCCCCTGCCAGGTCACTTTCAAGGGGGTGGACCTCGGCTTCACCAAGGGCGGGGTCAAGGTGGATTACGCGACGAACTGGAAGGACATCGAGGTCGACCAGAGTCCTCTTCTGGTGGACAACAAAGTCCAGAGCGAGCGGATCGTGGTCACGGTGCCGATGGCCGAGGCCGCGCTGTCCAAACTGGCCGATCTGTTCCCGACCGGCACCAAGACGGTGGACGGCCAGAAAATCAAGGTCGAGTTCGGCGGCAAGCAGGTGTCCTTCGACGCGGCGGGCGAGCTGGTGCTTACTCCCTGCGCGGATGGAGCCGGGACGCTGTCGGACGATGCCAACGAGAAGATCACCGTATACAAGGCATTCCCGCGCCCGCAGTTCAGCAAAACCTACAGCCTGGACGACATCAAGGTCGTGCCGGTGGAGTTCCACGGCATGATGGACACGACCAAGGCGGCCGGCAAGCAGCTGTTCGTCCTGGGCGACGTGAGCGCCGCGTAACCACGGCCTGAGCGCAACCTCAACAGGAGGATGACTTGAGACAGAAGAAAGAGAGAATCACCACGGCGGCGGAGTGGACCCGGAAGAACCAGCAGATCAAGACCGTCGAACTGCCTTCCGGAGCCGTGGTCAAGGTCAAGGTGATGAGCCTTTTCGACCTGGCCTCGACCGGCCACATCCCGATGTCGCTCGTGGGGGAAGTCCTCAAATCGGCCAACACGTTCCTGCAGCCGGTCGACCCGAAAGACGTCAACTTCGCCTGGGCGCGGGTGACGGAAAAGCAGATCGAGGACATGCTGACTCTGTTCCGGAAGACGGCGGTCGCGGCAGTGGTCGAGCCGCGGCTGTCGTTCCAGCCAGTTGGCGAGGAAGCGGGGGATGTGACGCTGATCGATTTCGAAGACCTGGCCGTGATCTTCCGGGCGGCGGTGAAGGAGGGAGCCATAGAGATGCTTCCCTTTCATCCGAAACAAAAGCCTGGTGCTGGCCCTCGACCGGACGGCGCAGAGGTACGGACAGAGACCGTCAACGATGCTGGGGGTGAGGAACCGGCTGCTGGCGCTTGACCTCGATATCGCAGTGTCGGTCATCGCCGACCGCCACGAACGCGGCGAGCCGGCGGACATCGACGACGCCATCCGGCAACGCAAGTCCGGCATAGCGGCATTGAAGGCTTTCAATATGGGAATGACACCTTCTCGGAACTGAGTGATCGATGGCTTCAAAAGACCTTGTGGCTCGGAATCTGGTGGTCAAGCTGACCGCGGACTACGAGACCTTCATCAAGAAGAACAAAGAGGGCGCGACTTCTTTCGATGCGATGGTCTACAGCATCGAGAAGAACAAGAAGAACCTGCGCGAAGTCGGGGCAATCATGACCACCGTCGGGGCGACGCTGAGCGTTGCCCTGGGCGGTGCATCGAAGGCGGCCGTCGATTTCAACCGTGAACTCGGTAACGTCCAGACTCTCATCCCGGGGAACACGAAGCGCATCGAGGAGCTTCGGGACGCCATCCAGGACATGGCGATCAAGACCGGCAAGAGCACCACCGACCTGACCCAGGGGGCCTATCAGGTCATCTCGGCCTTCGGCGACACCGGCGACACTGTGGCGATCCTGGAGGCTTCCGCGAAAGCGGCCACGGCCGGGCTTGCCACCACCACCGAGTCGATCAACCTGCTCTCTGCCGTGACCAAGGGCTACGGCGACGTGTCCGAAGAGTCGGTGAAGAAGGTCTCCGACCTGTCGTTCCAGACGGTCAAGCTCGGTCAGACCACCTTCCCGGAACTGGCCGCGAGTATCGGGCGCGTGGTGCCGTTGGCCTCCGAGTTGAAGGTGAGCCAGGAGGAGCTTTTCGCGGTGATGGCCACCGGGACCGGTGTCACCGGCAATGCGGCTGAAGTCTCGACACAGCTGCGCGGCGTTCTGCAAGCCCTGATGTCTCCGACCAAGGACATGACCGGCCTTATCAAGGGCCTGGGGTACGAGAACGGTAAGGCCATGCTGGAGGCCAACGGACTCAAGGGGTCCATCGAGATCATCAAGCAGGCCGCGGAAGCCAGCGGCAAGCCGCTTCAGCTTTACATCAGTTCCATCGAGGGCCAGACTTTGGCGCTCTCTCTGGCCGGTAAGCAGTCCGCCGACTACGAAAAGAAGCTCGGCGAGATGAGAAAGGCCGCGGGCGCCACGGAGGAAGCCTTTCTCGCTCAGACCGAAGGGGTGAACAAGGCCGGCCACTCTCTCGACCAGCTGCGGGAGTCGTTCAAAGTACTGCTCCAGGTGATCGGCCAGACTCTTGTCCCGGCTCTGAACGCGCTCGTCAAGGTGCTGACGGGCATGGTTTCCTGGGTCAAGGACTTGGCAAAAGAGCACTCGACGCTGGCCACGGCTATTACCACCCTGGGAGCGGCCTTCGGCGTCCTGGCCTCCGTCATCGGCCCGCTGCTCCTGGTGCTGCCGAACATCGTTTCTGGTCTCAAGTTGTTCGGTCTCACTTCAACCAGCGTGACTACTTCTTTGTCGGCATTAAAGGTTGCAGCCACCACTACTTGGGCAGCTTTAACCGGTCCCGTTGGTATTGCAGTGGTTGCAATTGCGGCTGTTGGGACAGCGATCTCGGCGCTTCTGTTCGATATGGACGACTTAAAAGCGACATTCGAGACTTTCGGGAAATGGGTTTCTGATTGGTGGGATCAGATGTCGAAGGCGTTCCAGACCAAAGAAGAAGCCCAGATGCAGGAAATCAATGTCAAGCGACAAAAGGCAGAGGAAGACGCGGCATGGGCGGCTGTTCAGGTGAAACGCGATGAATTTGCGAAAAAGAAAGAACTGGAAGATGCAGCCGAAGCAGAGCGTCAGCGCAAGACTGAGGCAGACATCGCCCGCGCCGCCGACCTGGCGCGCAAGCAGGCGGAGGAAGAGAAAAAAGCGGCCGCCGAAAAGGTGAAGGCCGAAAAACAAAAGGAAGACGCCACACGTCAGAGGATCGAGGCCGAGCTTCAGGCCAAGGCGGATGCGGATATTGCCGCGACCCAGGCCGAGTACAACAAGCTCGACGAGTTCGGCTTCATCTACTCCGAAATGCGTGCGCGTTACGGCGCTGCCCTGGCCGGCCAGGTCAACGACACCGCGACCAAGCTCTACCAGATGGGCCTTGACTGGGAGGGTTACGCCGCGCGCGTAGCCGGAGTGCAAGGGGCGCAGTCCAAGAGCATTGTCGGAGACCTGAAGGAACGCTACGGCGGATACCTTTCCGACATGCAGCTCAAGACCGCCGAGCAGCTTGCCCTCATGGGCGGCGATTTTCAGACCTACGCCAACGGCATCATCAAGGAGGGCGGCCCGCTCAAGGTGATGATGTTCAATATCCACTCGGCGTTCGTGGATGCTCGCACCGCGGCGGTCAATGCCCTGAAAGGAATCGGCACCGATTTCATCGATGACATCCTTCACGGCAACTTCCGGGGCGCCCTGGACAATATGAAGGACGCTTTCGCGCAGGTCGGCACGAACATCCGGGACAACCTGATCAAAGCCCTGGCCGACGGCCTGAACAACTGGATTCAGAACGGACTCAAGAGCATCGCGGATGCCTTCTGGAAAATGCTCGGCGGCGGCAGCGGCGGGTTCTTCGACTCCATCGGCGGCGCTCTCAAAAGTGTTCTCGGCGGAGGGACGGCCGCCGCGGTAAGCGGAGGGACAGCGGCTGCGGCTGGTGGAGGGGCCGCCGCGTCACTGGGTGGGATTTTCACTGCTGAGGGCGCGGCGGCTGGGACGCTCGCAGTCTCGGGTGGTACTGCCGGTACGATAGCGGGCCTGGGTGGAGTTGCCGGTGAAGCGGATGTTGTTGCCACTCTCGGGGCTGGTGGCGCTACGGGAGGGGTGCTCGGAACGATTGCAGCCATCGCCCCTATTGCTGCTGGGCTTGCCCTGCCTCTTGTTGCGGCTTTCAAGGCGTTCACCTGGAAGGGGCAGAGAGACGCCGAACGCAGACAAAAGGCCAGCGATACTCTCAACAACGCACTCAGTCTGTTCAACGGCACGAAGAAGGGGTATATCGAGGCGATAGGTGACCTCGATAATCCCGACTTCGCCGGAATTGTCAGCAGGGTCGGCAATGACACTCTCCACGGATGGGCCGATTATCAGAACATCCTGGACACCTACGCGACCTTCGTCAGCCTGAAGGCGATGGCCGAAAGCGTCGAGGCCGGGAACTGGTCCGGTGTGACCGAAAACCTCTTTGTTCACGCCTCCCAGGGTGTCCAGATGGGGGCTTACAAAAGTTTCGCAAAGGGCCTGGAAGCGGCATGGGTCAATGCCGGAGGTCTGGCGAATTACCAGAAGAGGCAGGCAGAACTCAACGCGAGGATAGAGGCCGGCCGGGAGACGCAGAGCAATACGCCTGGGGCTAATTACAATGAGCACCAGAGTCAGACAGAGGATACTGTCAGCGGAGCCGCCGGAGCAACCCCGACAGACACCCTCCCCTCGGTGTCTTTACAGCAGCCAGAACCACAGTCTTCGTCTCAGGGAAATTACCCCACCTTCGACGAAACCGAAGGTAGCTTTGCGAGGCAGCAACTTGCGAAAAACTACAACGCGATCCTCAAAAACATCCCGCACGTAGGCGATGTCTACCTGGACATGTTTACTCAGTTCAGAGACGTTCTGTCGAAATATCACACGGGCGGTGTTGTTGAGGGGGTTCTCGGGCAAGAGACGATCATCCGCGCCCTGGCCGGAGAGGAAGTTCTGACGCGCAGCGACCCGCGTCACCGCGACAACCTGGGCGGAGGGCTGGTGGTGAACATCAGCGGCAATAACATCTCGAGCGAGCTTGACCTGAAGCGGTTGGCCCGGCTGGCCGGAGAAGAGATCATGGCGATGATGCGCGCCAGGGGAAGGGTCTACACATGAGCCTGACGGTCACAGTGAACGGGGTGCAGGTGCGGACCACCGGGATCCACGTCTCGAATGTGGCAAACTCCAACCCGGACTCGGCCACCTTCACCCTGATCGCTCCGGCCGCGGCCCCGGGTGTGGGTCAGGAGGTGCGGGTGATCCTGGACACCACCGGCGCGGTGCTCTTCGGCGGGATAATCGTCTCGGTGCAGGAGAGCGCCTTTGCGCTCGAAACGCCGCAATACCTGGTGACCTGCTCGGACTATCAGCGACTGCTCGACAGAAAGCTCGTGGCGCGCTCATACGTGGAAAAGACCTGCCGTGAGATCATCGAAGACCTGGTGGCGAGCTTCACCGATCCGGCCCTCGGCTTCACGACCGAGAACGTGGAGGAAGGCCGGAAGATCAACAAGATCAACTTCAACTATGTTCCGGTCTCGCAGTGCATCAAGGACTTGGCGGCTCTGGTGTCCTACGAGTGGTACATCGACGAGAACAAGGACATCCACTTTTTCGAGCGCGAGAAGTCCTTCGGCCCGGTCGAGTTGAGCGACGCGGCCCTGGCCAACGCGATCCAGGGATTCAACATCACGCCGGATTATTCGCAGGTGCGAAACCGGATCACCGTCCGGGGCGGCTACAGCCTGTCGGACCCGTACCCGGAAAGTCAGGTGGCCGACGGCGTACAACGAATCTGGAAGCTCGGCTACAAGCCGTCCGAGTTGAGTCTTGAAGTCGATGGCGCGCCGGTGTCGATCGGAGTCGAAAACCTGGACGCGGACGACGGCGCTTTCGACTACATGATGAACTACCAGGAGGCTTCCGTCCGCTGCTCCGAGCACCCGGGAAAGACTACTACCCCGGCGGCCGGCACGGTGATGTCCTTCACCTACCGTTACCAGAGGCCCGTCATCGTGTACGTGAACGACTACGAGTCACAGGCGGCGATTGCGGCGGTGGAAGGCGGCGACGGCGTGTACGAGCACGTCATCAAGGACGAGACGTTGTCCTCGACTCAGGAGGCCCACGACCGCGCGATGGTGGAACTCAACTCCTACGCCAGGCCGGTGTTCTCGGGCGGGTTCAAGACGCTGGTTCACGGCTTCCGGGCCGGGCAGACGGTCGTCGTCAACCGCGCCGGTCAGAGCTTCAATGGCAACTATCAGGTCCAGTCCGTGGATATCGGCTGCCAGGGCGGGATTGTCGAGTACGAGGTGTCCTTCGCTTCGAATCAGTACGACCTCGTGGACTATCTGCGCGGCCTGGCCGCCAAGCTCAACCGGATCGAACTGCGCGAGGACGAGGTGATCGACTTGGTGGAGAACATCGACGAGGTGATCACCTTCGAGGACACCGTGACCGTGGTCCTCAATCCGCGGGTCATGAAATGGGGTTCGGCCAAGTGGGGGTTCTTCACATGGGCCTGAGAGTGACAGAGGCAATCGAGATCGTGGGCGAGCTCGAGGTGACCCTGACGCACGCCGAGACCGGCGAGAAGATCGTCCGGCGCTACCGGAACCGAGTGGTCAACGGCGGCCTGGAACTGATCGCCGCTCGGCTTGCCGGAGAGGGCAACGACTGCGCGGTCGGCTACGCGGCTGTCGGGACGGACGCCACGCCGCCGGCAGCGGGGGACACGACCCTGGGTGCCGAGTTGGCTCGGAAGCCCTTGACCACCCTGAGCCGAGACGGCAGCCGGGTCAACTACTCGGCCTACTTCTCGCCCTCGGAGGCCAACGGCGACCTGAAGGAGTTCGCGGTGTTCGCGGACGGCGCGACCGGGACGCCCGGGTCCGGGACCATGTTCAACCGCGCTCTGATCAACGTGTCGAAGACGGCCGCCTACACCATGACGGTGACGGGGTCGATCACCATCCGGTTCAAGGAAAGTTGAGATGGATTACCAGAAGACAGCCAATGTCCAAGACGGCGTCGACGACGCTCACGACTGGCAGTACAACAACCTGCGGGCCGAAGTCAAGGCGGCGGTCGAGGGCCTGCAGCTCGGTGACAAAGTCGATTTCGCCATGACCTACGCAGGCGGTTCCAGCGGCGACCTCCTGAGCCAGATCGTCATCACGGACAACCAGGGCGACGCGGGCCTGGACATCGACTGTACAATCAGCCTGACCTACGATGGAAACGATCAGCTTACCCAGGTGCAGGCCGTCTTCGGGAAGCTCGGGAAGACCCTGACCGAGACCTACACCTGGACCGGCGGCAAGATCACTGCCGTGGCGAGAACCCTGTCCTGAGGATGAAACGATGATCGGGAGTCTTGGAGTCCTGTCCTGGCTGCAGAGCAACGTCCGGCGGCTGATGCAGAAGACAACCGCGCCGAGCTACAACCCTGACACCGACAGCCTTGAGGCGCTTCGCGAACGGCTCGATGCCCTGCTCGATACACAGGTGCCGGCTACGCCCACAGCCGGGAGTCTGCGCGACATCCTGAACAAGGACACGAACCGCACCTTCAGTCGTGCGACGGATTCACTCGAGGCGCTCAGGGATTTGCTGGATAGCATGTCTGGCAGCGGATTCAGCAGCGGCACCGACGCGCTGAGATTCCTGCGCGCTCTGCTGGATAGTATGGCTGGCAGCGGTTTTAGCAGTGGTTCACATTCGCTCAAGGCATTACGCGATAAAATCGATACTCTGCCTACCTCCTTTGCCGTAAAGTCCTCAGCATCAGCAGCTACAGCGAATGGGACTATTGTAGAGGATGGGACCAGCGGGACGCCTAATATAACGTCTCCGGCAAACGTTGGTACGAGTGGTTCGTTTTCTGCATGGCAACAGCTCGATGCTTCAGTTTCGGCCGATTCATGGATATCTCATCTTGTGGTTACTCTTTTCTCTTCAGGCACGTCTTGGATAGCGCAATGTGTTGTCGAGCTTGGAAAAGGGGGGGCAGGAGCAGAAACGACGATTATGAGGTGTTCGTTCAGAACAGAGAAAAATTCAGCTACTGGTGATAGTTATCCGATTATTTTTCCCTGTTCAATACCGATCAAGGTAGCGAGTGGCACAAGACTTTCAATCAGGGCCGCACAACTGGATACCACAACGATCAGTTTTTCGGGAGCAGTTGGGATGTACCAGAATCTTGAAACGTAATGGAGGGGAATATGCCTGTTAATCATACGATTCTACTCGATGATTGGGAGGAAGCAGAGCTGGCCCGCCTGGCCACCAATGCCGGGAAAACCGTGGATGAACTGATCACCGAGTACGCCACGAATCCGCTCAAGGCACAGATACGTCAGTGGCGCCACGAGTACGCTCAGGACATGTCCGGCCTGACCGGAGAGCAGAAGCAGGAGCTGATGAATCGCTTCATCCAGGCGAAGGAGCAGTACCTATGGGAGATTAGTTGATGATGTTAATTAATACAAGCTTCTATAAATTTTAAGCCTAACGGTGTTAAAGCAAACGTCTCTAATTCCATAGTTTTTGATATGAAAGGACCAAGACCAGCATTTGTACTTTGCTTTAAAAGGCTGATGCATTGTATTCGCATTAGGTTTGACATGCTCACTTCATAGGCATTATCGTCTATATTTACAAATTTTAATAAATCATATTTGGATATCCAGTTATCTTTAACAATAGACAATGTATCGTCGAGCAATCCATGCAGATTCAATTGATCATAAATGCATTTTAAAATCTGCGCTTCGGTAGGAGTGATATTCTTTATCATTTCAACATACCCATATCTTATTTCGTTATCAAAATTAGGGTCCATCGCGTTCGCAAGAAGATTACTCCAAAGGGAGTGAAGATTATCGTCCTCTTCAAGGCTGCTTTCTTCAAAGATAGGGAGGGCAAGCTTCGGCGGAACGGCGCGGGTATTCGTGATTCCTTTTTCTGTCAATTTTCTATTAACATCATCAACCATCTTTAATAATCTCTGCCATCGAATAAACTTGAGCCTATCTGTAACAATTCCTGACAATTCAGCAAAAGGTTCCTTGAAAACTTTCGCAATAAATCCTCCAATTTTTTGTACTGTGTCGATGGAAACATTTCCGAGCTTGGCAGCTTCTTGTACAGCTTTAGCAATTTCTTCTGTTTCTGGCATGGTATCCTCTTGAGTTCAGAGTTGGTTACGATCTGCCATTCCGCCCATCCTTCATGAAATCTCTCAGTAGCCCTCCGACCTCAGTCATATCCTCGTGTTCCTGCATATGCACCAGCTCACGGCAGAATCTTTCCAACGCCCAGGCCGGAGCGCGGAAAGCTTTCGGAGTCTGTGCCCAGCGCCGGAGCCGGTCGGCGTTCCTCTTCCAGAAGAAGAGGGCGGTCGGCGAAAGATTGGCCGGTGGAGAAGGAATATCAATCATCATGTCCAAACCATTATTTTTTATGCTTTTCAAACATCTTATATCACAGAGAATTTCCATCCTGAGAGGAATGATACTTTTCAAAATCGAACCGATGCAAATAAGGATAGATCATATCGGTTATACAAGCTCCCATTTGAATACTATAGTCTTCGTCGAAATGATTCCTTTCATGCGAGTCAATGCACAACAACCCGATTAAGCTAATATCCTTTGTTTTGGGGTTAAAATATCTAATTGGCAAGCAAATAGTACTGAGATAATACCTTTTCCAATCTGATCGATTATTAATATATCTACCCGCCTCTACTTCTTGTTCTAAGTCGTTAGAAAGATAGTGCGGCTGATGTGCTTCTATAATCTGCATAGAAGCAGTATTATCCGAAACCAAAGTGACAGGATGTTGGTTATCAAAAAGCGATCTATTTGCTATGCTGCCTGAATCCCTGACAAATGTCCAAAGCGCGTTTTCATTCTTAGAATAAATCTTAATACAAGTAGAGCAACGCACTCCATGCACATCTTGAAAAAGAGTTCTTGTATTATCCAATACGCTAATACAAAAAGACTTGTATGCTTCAACGTCTGTTGTCTTATTTTCCATCATGCAGTCTCTAAATTGATGGCTAATGCTGTGTATTTCTTGGTAACTTCTCTTTAATGAATCGAGTTTCGAAAGAATGCTCTTGGCTTTTAAATTTTCACAAGACAATTTATTCATTTTAAACATCATATAGAACTGAAGACAGAATAAAGCAAAAATGTAAATAATTGAAGCGGTAATCATATATCTGACATTTCTTTGCTCGTCGATAGCAGCAATACTTGCAATGGAATAGACGAGGGAACATATAGATGCAATTCCACCAACAAGACTGATGTAATAAAGTATAGACTGTTTATCCAACTCAACCTTTCTCATATGCAGCGCTCCACTTGGTGAAGAATTGATGGTTGACTCAGATAATATCAGTACTCCGGAAACGGATAGATATCTCCTTCAAACTCTCCGTCTTCGAATCCGGCAGTCTCTTCCGGCTCCATGAACGTGATAACTCTCTTCCAGCCGTTTTCGAAGATCGGGTAGCCCTTGACCTTCACTCGGACGAACTGCCCCTTCTCTTTGATCGTGCCGATGTTCTCGATCACCGAACCTGTCCCGCAGACTTCCTTGATTACCTGGCTCTCGGCTTTGGTGAGCTTCTTGTCCTGGGGGCCGGAGCCGTTGAATCTCTCCGTGACTCGCTTCTCCTTGCCGTCGTCATCGAACACGGTTGCGATAGCCGGGCGCAGGCTAACGATCCGACGCGCGATCAGCTGATTGGAGGCGGTCGAATAGATGCGCTTCAGGGCGAAGAGATCATGGCCGGTCTCGGCTGCGTCCGCGTTGAACCATTCGAAAGGCAGCAGCATCAAGCTGGCGAACTTGTTGCAAAAGTATTCGAGGCGTCCGCCGAGAGACGGATCACCGCGATGATGCTCATTGTCCTGCCAGTACACATGCCCGACCTCGTGCGCCACGAGGAAGTGCTGCCGCTCGGGCCGCAGTCCGGCACGAATGATGATGCGAGTCTGCGGCCCATCCTGCTCAATGCCGGAGAGAGCCGGATATCCGGGCCGTGTCTCAATCAAAATCCCTAAAAACGCTGCGACTTGAGCAGGGTCTATCGGTGGAGAGGTGATTCCGGCCTGGGTAAGGAGGTCGGCGGTTATGACACGGACTTTAGGGAAGGGCATTTGATTTTTAAGTTCGTAGACTTTTGGATTAAACGCTTGTTTATATTATTGAATCCCTCAGATTGCAAAAATACGATCACATAGACGACAAAACCATTGCGTGTTCTCATCTTTTGAATCGCGCCACCCGCATTGCTGTTTACTTACTCTATGCCAAAACGCACGATAGTATGGGTTCGCTGAATGATGCTTCAGTGCTATTTCCACCTCTTCCTTCGTGAACGCCTTTTGTGCTAAGAAAGCTTCGAGGTTTGAAAGGTGGAGATTTACAAAGAGATGTGCCCTGAAGTCTTCCAATGAAAGCTCTGAGTGATTTGCATGCCAAACACGGAGCAAATCAGGTTTATCAATTGCCAACTTGATTAGTTCGACATGCAAGAGTCGGGAGTTTGCTCCTGAAGAGGCTCTCAGCTGTGCTTCCATAGTACGAAGTTGACGATAATAGACGATTAATGTCGCCAGGATAGCGACAAACGTGATGATTTGTATAATCAACAATCCAATGCTTATTTTTTCTGTGATTGTCATCTATCATCCTGATGTATCATAAATATAAAGGCATCTCTCCATCGGCCTGGCGGAGTGGGTCTTCGGTTATGTCTCGAACCTTGTGGAACAATGCATGTTATCTTATCAATGAACGTAAAAATTGATTATCGGACACATTCATATGTAGTAGATTTGAACTCTTCTTTTCCGGCATAGTAAGTTTGAATCCCTTTCAACTTGTCACCATAATCTGAAATATACAACGCAAAGCACCCGCGATCTATCTTTCTTTTATTGTGATCTGAATATACAATTGTAACAAGATCGTTAAATATGTCGCCTTCAATATCCCATGTGGTGCCTTTATCGGTTCCTTGTATAACGTTTATAATGCCCTTAATGTGGTGTCCCATTCTTTTTATTTCCCATGTTTCTTCGCTTGGTCCAGCTTCATAATTGCACTTGGCTGACCATTTGCCCTCTATCATCGCTCCTTTGTACGATAGATTTTCAATCTCAGGGCGAATTATTTTTATATAAACCTCTTTCAATAATAGATACATAATCATAGCAACGATACCAGCTATAACAGCAATTGAAAACGATGCTAAATAATTTGTTGTTGCCATTTTCGGATTCCTTTTTTAATGCCGCCGTTGCTTATTTAGGTAAATAATCAGTCAGAGAGTCAACCCAGTAATCTTCACATACGACCGCAATCCTACAACCGCTTTCTTTAAGCTGGATGACTTTCTCGATCTTCCTGCCGTACGTCGAGTGAATCCAGTCTCGGCTACCGATGCAACCCACCACGAGATAATTGACCTTCTTGCTGATCGTGTTTTTCGTCTCGCCTCCCCTGTCGAGGATTTCCTGTTCGCAGAACGGCCGAGTGGCATAGGCGAAATTGCCGGTGAGGCAAAAGATTTTCCCAGGATACTCGATCATTGGGGGAGGGTTGTCTATCGGGAGAGAGGTTGTGAAGCTGGCTACAGATTCGGTGATGCTCTGTTCTCCGGTAATCTGCCCAAGCAGCCTGAAAAGCTCTTTGCTTTCTGATGAATCGAGCTTCCCGTCTTCAAGCATTTGTGAGACTCGGCTATCAATGCGCCGGACAACCCAGCTATCAGTATACTCTCGATTGGAAGTCAGCCACGTCTTTAGATAAAGAGCTTCCTGCTGATTGATTACGCCGTCGGCCATGAGCCCCTTACAAATACCGAGCAGTTCATCGGCAGTGCGGTCGCCTACGCGAGCCGCATTAATCTGAGCGGGTGGCTGGTTTTGATCATCAAGTGGAATGGGTGGCTTTGGCTGCTTCTTGGGAGGTTTGGCTGAGAAGAACTCTTTGATTCCCATATCGAGAACCCATCCTGGCGATTTCCGGGAAATCGCCTATTCCGATTAATCCTGCCTGGGAAGAATGATTATTTAGGATCGGCCGGCTTCTCTTTAAGCCTTATCGCCGTAATCTGACCACGGCGTTCTGGTTGGATTCCAAAAATTGCTCCTGCGACTTTCGCTCCAGAAGATGGCTCTTTAATAGTTTCTACGATAATGCCGTTAGCCCCGATCTTTGCAGCTTCCTTCTGCGCTTTCTTGATCATACCCTGTTCTGTAGTGAAACCTGATCCTCCCTGGGCATGAATGACCGCAACCTTGTCGTATGGTACAGAAATGTCATTGGGGCTCATAAAAACCTGTACTTGCTCAGGAGCGATAGCAGCAAGCTTCTGATTTCCCCCGAGCATTGTCACCTGAGCCGAGACACATCCACAGAGAAGGGCGAGAGCGAAGACCGCAACAGCATAACGCATGGGGCCTCCAGAAAATATGATGCAGGTCAGCGTGCAGAGATAAAAAGCAGGTGTTATCAAAGATACTTCAGGCGATCCAATCCTTCCGTCTGTTCTAATAATACCAGCAGTTTCTTCGCCAACTCCGGCTGTTGCCCGAACAAGTCCTTCACATTGTCAACCAGCCGCCTTCTCTCTCTCAACCGCTCGATCTCACCCATCACATTGGTCGAGAGTACGCCACCGTAGAATCCGAGGTGGTTGATGCAGAAGTCTTCCTCGTCATCCTCGGAGATGTAATACTCCGGGTGGTTCTCCTTCAGCGCTTGGATGGTCTCCTTGTTTCTGCGGTAACGGTCGAGGTCAGGGATGCGGCGGCGCCTTTCAAGCTCGAGCTCGCGCTCAAGCTCCTGCTCTCGTGCAATGGCTTGGTCCAGGAGATTGTTCAGGTGATCCTTGTCGGCCAGCTTGACCTTGCCTTCAAGGAAGTAGCGAATCTCCTGACGGATTACACGACGCACGATTTCTTCAAGCTGCTGTTCATCGCCACGATTTTCGCTTGATTCTACAGCTATCTCGGTTGGCTTGTCAAGATATTTATCGCCTTCTCCTGATAATACCCATTCGAGATTTATCGGTTTTATTGCTTCCTGAATCTTATTTCGTGTATCGACGTGCCCGGTTCCCTTATACAAGAAATTGGACAACGTCGTATGGTGAACACCCGCCTTTCGAGCGAGAGCTTTTTCGCTTCTCAGATTCAGTTCCCCGACAACTGATCGGATTCTTTTTTCAACTTCTGCCATAAAATCACACCAATGGGCTTGACAATTAGCCGAACGGCTATTAACATAGACTCAGACGCACATACATACTTAACCACGAGGGCCGAAAAAATGAACCAAGAGCTTGCAAACACCCTGGTTCCGATCACGACCACGATTCCCTACGGACTAAAGAAGAGGCTCGAAAACCTGGCCCGCGAGAAAGCGAACGGACAGGACAACGAGATGGCTCCTTACATCCGTGAAGGCATCGATTGGGTCTGCCGAAAGTACGGCGTCACCGACGAGCAAATCGCTGTAGCTTCTTAATTCTACCCCATTATCAGGGATTGTCAATCATTACGCAATCCAAATAGGAGGCTGACTTTGGATAAGCTGAAGGACGACTTCCAGAAGCGGCTCAATGAGATGGTCGTCCAGGTCATGACCGGGCGCGACGTGAAGGAAATCGCTCGGGCGATGGGCCTCAGCTTCTGGACACTGTACAAGTACATCGAAGGCCAGGATTTCCCTGCGCATCGCGCCGAACTGCTCTACCGCGCCACTGGTGATGTCCGGGTGCTCCAAGCCCTGGTGCCGAAGGGGGTGCTGGTAGTCCCTCCGCGCGCCGGGCGAGTGTCGAACGTCTACGACGCCGCCGCGAATCATGCCCGCGAGACTGGCGAGGCCGGGGCCGTGCTCATGGACGCACTCAGGGACGGGCAAATCTCGCCCTGGGAAGCCGCGGCGCTTCGCCGGGAGTGGGAGGAAGCCATCGCCGCCGGATTCGATGTCATGGCGGCATGCGAGGCTGTGGCCGGGGGCAAGGAGGTGCAACTGTGCTTTGCCTGATCAAGAGGGGCAAGTGTCAACCGCTGTTCATCCCGGACTACAACTGCCATCAGCTGATGATTCATTTCTTCGGCGGTTATCTGCTCGATTTCCCAGGGCCGATCATGCCGTACAACCTTCGGCCGGTCGTGAGCCTGAACTGAAAGGAGAGCGAGGGGAGCTATGGACTATCTGGAGTACTGCAATCAAGTCCTGGCGCTGACGGAAAAGGCTGTCGAGGAAGGCATCAAAGACGGCCTGAAGAAGCGGCAGCAGGAGCAGGAACAGGAAGTAGAGCAGGACACGGCAGCATAAAGAAGGCCCGGCAGGGTGGCACCCCTGGGTCCGGGCCAGATTCCAACATCCATTTCTACAATAGAGGGAGACGCGCATGATGTCAAGTAAAACCGCAGTGATGAAACAGCCCGAAGCGACAGAGCTTCAGGCTCAACCGGTCTTCGCCTGCAGCGTCGAGCAGATCGAGACGCAGATCGCGGAGATGAACAAGTTCGTCGAACGCTGCCTCGTCGCCTCGAAAGAGGGAGAGGCGGACGGCGATTTCGGAGTGATCCCCGGGTGCGGCGATAAGCCGACTCTCCTTCAGCCCGGAGCCGACAAGCTCTGCCGACTGTTCGGGATTTACCCGGATTTCGAAATCCTCTCCGAGACCACGACCGATGGCTTTATCCGCTACGTGGTCAAGTGTGCTCTCCAGAACCGCAACGGCGAGTTCATGGGGTCGGGCATCGGCTCCTGCAACTCCGCCGAGTCAAAGTACCGCAAGACGCTCAACAAGGTCGACACCGTGGTCGATTGGGAAGCGACCGAGGAACAGAAGCGCACCGGTCAGCGGGTGGAGAAAACCTCCAAAAAGGGCAAGACCTATATCGCCTGGGAAGTCCCGATCACCCTGCCGGCCTGGGAACTGGACAACACCATCCTGAAGATGGCACGCAAGAGGGCCTACGTGGCCGCGGTGATCTCGGCTACCCGGCTGCACCACCGGTTCACCCAGGATATCGAGGACATGGACCGCTCGACGGTCGGGCGGAGAGAGCGGCCCCAGGAAGTCCCCGCCGAGGTCGTCAATGAGAACAGTCAGGGAGACGCCGCGGATATCCGCTGCAACGATCTGAAAAGCAGCCTCCAGGAATGCAGATCGGTCGAGGAAGTTAACGAGTGGAAGGCGCAATACGGAGCTTCGATCAAGTCTCTGCCTGAATATCTTCAGAAAGAATTCTTCGAATTTGCCAACAACTTCAAGGCAACCCTGCCTGAGAAGACAGTGAGGAAATGACCATGACCAACCAAGCCACGGCGCCGAAACTCTACGAGTTGACGGATGCCTACACCAATCTCGCCAACCAGCACTATGCCATCCTCGAGGACGTCGAGGAAGCCGAAGGCGTGATCTCCGAAGAGCAGGAAGCTCTTCTCGGCCAGATCAAGGACGAACTGGACAAGATCATCGACGTGGCGGACGCCAAGATTCTGAACATCGCCCGCCTGTGCCTCCAACGCTCGCTGGAGATAGCGGCCATCAAGGGCGAGGAAGACCGCATCACCGAGATCGGCAAGGGACTGTCCGCCCGGCGCAAGCGCCTGGAACGCAGCAACGAGTTCTTCGAGAACTACGTGCTTCAGGCCATGCGCATGATGGACGTGAGGGAACTGAGCGACGGGCTGAACAAGGCGCGCATCAGCGAGAGCAAGTCGACCGAGGTCGTGGAGCCTGGGCGCGTCCCGCCAGAGTACATCCGTCAGGTGACGGTGAAGATGCCGGAATCCGACGAGCGCGGCGCGGAGTTCAGGGGCAAGGTGGTCCTTCTCCTGACCGAGAACCACATCGCTTTCGACCGCGAGGTGGACAAGGTCCAGGCTAAGAAGGACATCGACAAGGAAGGCAAGGAAGACCCGGACACGCGGATCAAGACCAGTGATAAAGTCCCGGGTGTGGCCGTGAAGGTCAACCAGAAAGTGCGGTTCAGTTGAATGCGGGGGACGGCGGCGAAAGCTGTCCGTCCCATCCTCTGAAAAGTCAAAGATAAGGAATCGTCATGAGACCCTATGATGAACTGACCGACCAGGAGAAGCACGACCTGACGGATGAGCAGTTTCAATACTACTGCGATCTCGCCTGCGCTGAGGCAGGAGCGCCGTTGCGCCCCATCGATCCCGGCCCGAGGCCGGATAAGTATCGGGTGGACCCTAAGCACACGTTCTACGAAGTCTGTGGAGAGACATTCGTGGACAAGGATGAGGCGATGGCTGTCGTCGAGCTTATCAACAAATCCAAGCGCAGAGACTTGGGGTACCTCAGCGGGCCTTCTTACACTCGGGTCATTGGTGATCCGGCTTCTGAGGTTCGGATGGAGATCAGAAGCATCCTGACCAGAGACGAAGCGGCCGAGCACAAGCAAGCCATCGAAGCCTCTGAGGCAGCTATCCGGCAGTGGGAAAAGGACAAGAAGGAGTTCGACGAGCAGCATGCAGCACGGGAACGGGCTATCGAGTGGATGGTGGAGGACAGGGAAGCCGCGAGCGGGCGCATCTGGAACCTGGAAAGAGACATCAATAGGTTCGACGAATACCTGAAACTCGCCAGTGGAGACAGTGAGGTCGCCCTGAAATTCTACATCAAGGCGTATGGCGAACCGACTGCGGCATTCTGTGAGAAGGTCGGGATTCCCGCGCCGTTTACTGAGACGGTAGAAGTAGCGGCGGAGGAATGAAAACAGCCAGGTTCCGGCGGGCTTCGCGCGTGAGCACTGGGGGATAGTCCTTTCAGCTACAACGGCCGGACAATCCGGCCCGGAGCCTGGCCCCCTTGAAATCGAGGTCACCATGGAGAAACAGAAGTCGCTTTTCCCGAAGACCATCGAGGAACGGTTTCAGGAATTTCATTCTCGCAATCCTCGAGTCTACGCTCTGTTCCGAGAGTTTGCCCGGCGCGCCTTGGACTCTGGCCGGCGGATCGGAGCGAAAGCCATCATGGAGCGCGTCCGCTGGGAAGTCTACATGAAGTCCAGGAACGGCGAAGGGTTCAAGATCAACAACAGCTATACGAGCCGTTACGTGCGGCTGCTGATCGAGGAATACCCCGAGTACAAGGGATTCTTCGAGATGCGCAAACTGCACGATGCGGCGTGAGGAATCGATGAAATCCTACAGACTGTTACGAGATTGTTACGGTCCCGCAGTGATATGCGAAGACGATACTCGCGATCCGCACCACTACACTGTCCGGCATGTGGTAAAGCACAGCCCCACCGGCCTGAATTGGGGATATGGGGGCAGCGGCCCGGCAGACTGCGCGCTGTCTATCCTGACCGACTACCTGGGAGAAGAACGAGCCGAGCGGTGGTATCAGGTTTTCAAGTGGGCGTTCATTGCTCAGATGTCGCCAGAGGGTGGAGTGATCACGGAAGAGGCCATCCGGGAATTCATCGAGGCTAAGGAAGCCGAGTACGCAGAGACCTATTCCAGGTAGTCGAGGGCATCTTGGGCAAGGCACCGGCATTCCAGTTCTACGTTGGCGATTACCTCAAGGACACCCGGGCGCTGTCACTGGCGGCAAAGGGTGCCTGGTCGGATATCCTTTGCTTCATGTGGGACGCATCACCTCGAGGCCGTCTGTCGATCACCTGGGATGGATACGGCCACATGCTCGGGGTTACTGTCCGAGAGGCCAAGAAAGTGATCTCGGAGATTATCGACAAGAAGGTCTGCGATGCAATGCTTAACGGCAGAAAGGTCGAAAATTCCGACGCTGTAACGAAGTGTAACGGTGAGGTAACGCTGATAAATCGCCGGATGTATCGAGAAGCCCAAGAGCTTGAAAAGACAAGGATTAGAGTCAGGAGGCACAGAGGTAAAGAGGCAGAGGAAGAGGGATTGAAACGCGACTGTAACGCTGATGTAACGCCTGTATCTTCATCTTCATCTTCTTCTTCATCTTCAAAGACAGAGACTTCTACAACCCCTAATCTAATCTCGCAGTCTGTAGCATCTACTACCAGGCCACCGGTCGCAGGCAGCAGCGACGGCAGGGATGAACTGACGGAAGCTTACCTGAAAGCGATCCGGTCGGTGCGCTACTGGACGGTCAACGAACAAGAAGAACGAGCGTGGTTCAGCACCCGGATACGAGCCAACCCGAAATACGAGCGGCTCGATCTGACAAGCTGCCTTGAGCGCTGGAGGAACAGCCGTCATGCTCTGGCTGAAAAGAGGCGGCAGGGGAAGGGTCAGAACCTGCCGCCAGAACCACGCAACGACCTGCTGACCTGGCTTGACCGAGACCTTGAACGCCTGAACGAGGGCAACGGTGGACAGAGAAACGATCAACAACGTGCTGGCGATGACGCCCCCTCGGAACTCCCGCGAGAGCTTTTCGTCTGACGCGCCTGAGTGCAGCTGCGGCCTTTATGATCTCATGCCCGACGGCACTCGGATTCCTTGCGCGGTGTGCGAGCCTGAGAAGCGAGCGGAATTTCTGAGAGCCAGAGAACAAGGCGAAAAGCAGAAGAGGCTTCAGGCTCGAATCGAAGCGATGTTAGCTCCATGCTTCCGCGATGCACGGTTCGACAACTTCGAACGGCTCAGTCCTCGAGCGGAAAAGATATACCAGTTCTGCCGCGACTACGCTGAATCTTGGCCGGAACAACAGAGGCGCGGAACGAGCCTGCTCTTCTTCGGCCCCTGCGGGACTGGCAAGGGACACCTCGCCGCGGCCATTGCTCACGAGATCATGGAGCGATATCAGGCCACGGTGATCTTCGATCAGTTCATCGAGGTGGTGTCGAGAATCAAGGACGGCTGGCGCGGCCAGGGAGAGACCGAGCGGCAGACCCTTGAAAAGCTCTGGAAGGCCGACCTGTTGGTGCTGGACGAGATCGGCGTGCAGTTCGACACCAACGCCGAAAGAGTGCTTCTGTACCGGATCGTCAACCATCGCTACGAGCACTACCGGCCCACGATCATGACGACCAACTGCAGGAAGAAAGACCTGCCGCAATTTGCGGACGAGCGGATAGTCGACCGGCTATTCGACCTGAATCGCGGCAGCAGCGTGATCGAATTCAATCTCGAATCCTATCGGCGCGGCAGTCGAGCGAACCGATAACCGAAATCCCAGGGGGACAGCATGAAAGAGACACCCGTAACCCCGATCAACACAGGCCGCCGCTGCTCGCAGTGCGGCGAAGAGGGCAACATGGTCAACGGCGTGTGCCAGACCTGCCAGTACAAGGCGAAGTTCGGTCAGGCGGCTCTCGCCAACTGGCCGGACGAGAACGTCAAGTTCATGGCCGCGCCGGAAGTCGAAGCCCTGGCGAAGGACATCTTCTCGCTCTGCAAGGAAATGGAGTGGCGCCGCGAGGCCCGCATCTACTACCAGTTCCAGCACGAGATGTCCGGCGATAAGATGGCCAGCTGCTACAGGATTATGCCGCGGCTCCAGGACCTGATCCGCTACGACTTCGTGATAACGGTCGACTGGACTCGCTGGAAGCTCCTGGACATCGTGCATCGCCAGCGCGAGGTGTATCACCAGCTCTGCCACATCGGGAAGAACGACAACCTGGTCTGGTGCCTGGAGCGGCACGAGTTCGAGGGCTTCGTGGCCGAGTGGACCCGGTTCCACGACGTGATCAAGGAAGACGCGCACCTCGGGAGGATTTTCAAGCAGCAGGAGCTTGACCTGTTCAAGCCCCAGGCCGTCGAAGACCTGCTTCCCGAGGCCGAGCTCGCGGGGGTGCGATGACCGGCAAGCTGCTTTCCATCGACCCCGGGTGCAAGACCGGCTGGGCGCTGATCGACCTCGCCAGTGAGCGCGTGGTTGAATTCGGAGTGCTGCGCCAGGTGGCCCCGGACTTCCCGGAGACCATCCGCGCTCTGGCCGAGCGTGCGCAGTGGGTCGCCGTGGAAGATCAGTACGTCGGGAACGACCCCCACGCCGCGCTGTGCGTCGCCGAAAGCAAGGGCCGCATCCTCGGGATGGTGGCCGGGCATATCCCGCCGGACAGAGTCAGGGTCATCCTGGCTCAGACCTGGCAGGCCCGGCTCAAGCTGAAGGGCAAGCGCAAGCAGCGCAAGCGCGGGGCCTTCATCCTCGCTCAGGCCGCGCTCGATCTCCAGACCCAGGGCGGCCCGCTCACCCAGGACTCGGCTGACGCAATTTGCATGGGACTGGCCGCGGTGCGGATGCTCAAGGCGGAAGAACTTCTCGACCGGAGAGTGTCGAATGCCTAACCCGAAGCTCCGGAACTATTCGACAACGGTAGAGGCTTCGAAATCGATCGGCGAGGTTCACGAAATGCTGGTGGACTTCGGCGCGGATCGGATCGCCTTCATGAACGAGGGGAAAAGAACCGTCGGAGTCGGCTTCATCATGCAGACCGTCCACGGCCCGACGCCTTTCCGGTTGCCGCTCAAGTGGGAGAAGGTCCACGAGTACATATGGCAGGACTACCGAGAGACCCGGAGCCGGTACCAGAAGACCAGGGCGGACTTCGAGAACGAGGCGTACCGGGTGGCCTGGCGCATCCTGCGCGACTGGCTCCACAGTCAGCTTTCGATCATCGCCACCGAACAGGTGAAGCCCGAGCAGGTCTTCCTGCCGTACCTGATGGTCAACGGCGACAAGACCCTGGCCGAGAGCTTCAGCGAGGGGAGCCTGAACAAGCTGCTGCCGAAGTATGAGGAAATCTGAGTGAACCTGACTATTGGCAGTCTGTTCAGCGGAATTGGAGGTATGGAAAAGGGATTGTTGGCGGCCGGGCTTGGCCCGGTGAAGTGGCAAGTGGAAATCGACCCATTTTGCAGGGCTGTCCTCGAAAGGCATAATCCGGATGCGAGGAGATTGATCGATGTCAGGAAATGCGGACGGCGAAACCTTGATCATGTCGGGATTGTCTGCGGAGGACCGCCCTGCCAGGATATTTCCAAAGCTGGCCCTAAAACCGGAATCTGGGGGGCGCGAAGCTGCTTATGGTTTGAGATGTTGCGAATCATTTGCGAGCTTCGACCGCAATGGGTTGTTGTTGAAAACTCCGCAGCTCTGCTTGTTCGAGGAGGGGCTGAGATTCTCAGGGGCTTTGCCGAAAGCGGGTATGATGCTTTCTGGCGTGTTATACCAGCTTACGAACTTGGAGCGCCCCATGAGAGAGAAAGACTGTATATCATTGCCCACTCCAACCAGGTCCATGGGGAAACGTGGCTGGGGGATTTCTCGTATTACGCAGAAGCGATACTCAAAAAGCACCAGGGACAATGCTCTCCGATTTGGATGGAGACCGCCGATCAGTTTATTGGAGTGGATGATGGGATACGAGGTAGGGTATACCGCTATCGGGCCGGAGCGGTGGGAAACGCTGTAGTGCCGCAGATCACACGGATGATCGGCGAGATGATCATGGCTTTTGAAGGTCAAGTTGAGGAAACCTGACGAAAATAAGCTCCCGGAGTTCATCGGCAACTGGCCGCCGGACGTGCTCGAACGCTACAAGGAACGCGCGGCGATCATGGAGTACGACGGCGGCCTGAGCCGATGGGAAGCCGAAAGCAGGGCCGAGGAAAGCGTGCGGCTGCAATGCGACGCGGAAAGACAGATGTTGCTTTTCCATGCGGGGAATAGGCAATGATTCAATGCGCTGAAACCGATCATAGGCCGTTTGGAGCGGTGATTTCGAAGGATGGAGTTTATCGCTTCTTCCTCTGGCGCTGGCTTGAGTTGCCGGAACAGAACGTTTTGTTTCCCAGAACACCGAAAACGGTCACCTGGTTGATGCTGAATCCCTCGACGGCGAACGCCAGCAAGGACGATCCGACCATCCGCCGATGCCTGGGATTCGCCCGGCAATGGGGATTCGGCCGGTTGTTCGTGGTCAACCTGTTCGCCTACCGATCCAGCTCGCCGCGGGAGTTGAAGAAGCACTTGGAGTCATACGATGGCCAGATCGAGGGCGTGACCACGCACTACAAGAACGACGACTGGGTTCAGTTCGCGGCCCGGAATTCCGAACTGTTGGTGCTGGCCTGGGGCGCGCACCTACCTAATGAGTGCGAGGCCCGGAAAGAGGAAATCGAACAGATATTCGGGGATTTGGAACTGGAACATGCAGCACCCGCGGTTAAGAGCCTGAGCCTGACCAAGTGCGGCGCGCCGCGGCACCCGCTGTACGCGCCGATGAACGCTCAACTGCTGGACTGGAGGTGGTGATGTGTAAGCAGGGCGAAGTGGTGGTAGTAATGCTTGCTCATACGACCAGCCGCGGAACGACGCACGTTGAAGTTGATGCGTGTATTGCTCCGCTTGTCAGGGCGCTCAATGAGGGTAACATCCAAACCGTGGCTTCATGCTGTGGGCATGGCCGTATCCCCGGCAATATCGCCCTTGAAGATGGTCGAGAGCTGATGATTGTCGACCGGAGAACCAGAGAACAAGTCATGGAACAACTCCAAACGGAGGAGATTAATGGCCGTTCATGAACTGAAATGCTGGCCGGAGTTTTTCGAGGAAATCCGCGACGGCCGCAAGACCTGCGATCTACGGAAGGATGATCGGCATTATCGAGTGGGCGATAATCTCCTCCTTCAGGAGTGGAGCCCTGAGATAGAAAAATTCACCGGGCGACAACTGATTGTCCAGGTGACCCACATCCTGGATGAGCCGAAGTGGGGGCTCCAGCCGGGGTGGGTTGCTCTTTCGATAAAGGCGGTCGAAGGATGAATCCCCAGGGTGCAGGGAAAATCGAATGGTGTCATTTCACCTGGAATCCGATCACCGGTTGCAAGCATGGCTGCCCGTACTGCTATGTCCCCAGGGTGAAGGGGCGCTTCGAGAAGAACCCGATGGAGCCGCGCTTGCACAAGGGGCGACTGACTGAACCCTTCTCCACCCGACAGAGTCGCTTGATCTTTGTCGGCTCGACCGGCGACATGTGGGGCGAGTGGGTGCCGAGAGAATGGATAGAGCAGGTGCTGACGATTTGCCGCGAGGCCCATTGGCACAAGTACCTGTTCCTGACGAAAAACCCGATTCGGTATCGGCAGTTCGCGCCGATCATACCAAGCAATTGCTGGTGTGGAACGAGCGTTTCAGGCGGAACGATGGAGGGTCACGACTTCGAGCTTAAGCGGGTTAATTGGCTGCACAAAGCCCCGGCGGGTCAACAATTCATTTCCCTGGAACCCTGGCTCGGTCGCCTCAGCAATGCCGGTGCGGATGTGTTGATTGATTCATGGATCGCCACGGCAGACTGGTTGATTGTCGGTGGACTGACAGGGCCGCGGGCGATACAACCGCCCACCGAAGACCTTGCCGATTTGGTGGAAACAGCCAAGACGTATAGAGTTCCCCTCTTCGTGAAGGACAACGCCGGGCCGGGCGATTGGCCGAAAGAATACCCGGAGGGGTTGAGATGATCGAGATTCAGGGCGATCAACTACGGTTGATGTTCAGCAGCAAGGTAGACATATGACAGCGCCCGAGATCGAAAAGCTCATTCTTGACAAGCACTGGAAAGATTTCTGCGTGACTCAGTGCAAAACGGGCGGGACATGGGGTTCCGCTTGGGACCAGACCTATCTCGAATGGTTGATGAGTCCAGGAAATCCCGTCCTGTCGAGACTTGTTTCTGGTTCGAGGTGGGAAGGTGTTTATGAGCGCGGACACGCCGATAAATGGATGTTGAGAGACCTGCTTAAACAATCCGCGGCCATTATGGATGTGTGGGTGCTGCGCAGGAGTTGGACGGACGGACGTGCAATCTGTTATGAGATCAAAGTATCGCGGAGTGACTTCTTCGGCGATCATAAGTGGCCGGACTACTGGCATTACTGTAATCAATTCTTCTTCGCTGTCCCTAATGGCCTGTTGTCTGATGACGAAATCAACCGACTTCCTGCACAATCCGGCGTGATAGAGGTTAACGGTACTGGGTCGGGCTTGAGAATAAGAAAAACGCCCTGCTCGATGCAAGGAATAGACGAGGGAGTCTTCCGCTATATTCTGATGTGGAGGGCTCAGCTCAAAGACGGACGAAAGAAGGTGGTGAACGCATGAAACCGACAGAACTTCTCTCATTCGCGCAAATCACGCGAGAGTACAATGTCAGCAACACCACCATCAAGCGGTGGGAGGCTTACGGCCTGCCCGTGATGCGGATTCCCGGCCGCGGCAAGAAGCCGATGGCGCGGGTGCGGCGATCCGATCTGGAAGCATGGATCGCTGGCGGCGGCACCGATGCCCGCAAACAGCGCGTTCCGCGTAATTTCATCCAACGGATGGCGGGCTGATCCGCTTGCCTCTCGCCGTTCCTGGCAACATATTTCACCTGCGGGGCCATCCTGCGGGGAGGAATGACATGCAGGGTCCGTGCAGGATAGTCCGAAGGGACAATAGCTTGCAACTTGTCTACTACACTCCGGGACCGAACAGGCGGCGGAGGCGGTTGTCGGTCGGCAATTATGACGAATACGCTCAGCGCATGATGATCCGTTTCAACGATTGGCTATCTCGCGGACTCGATCCCGAGACAGAATTGATACGCGAAGTCAGAGAAAAAGAAGATCGAGAGGCGCGAGACATTACGCTGGCCGAGCTTTACTCTCGGTTCCTGGATGCCAAGCGCGGCGAGGTATCAGGCAAAACTCTCGTCAGTTATGGCACCAGCAGGGCTCATCTTGAAGCGCACGGAATAACGGCACTGCGGTTGTCCGAGGTCGGTCATCCGAGGATGAGGCAGTACATGAGGTCTCGTCAAGCGGCTGGGGCCGCGGCTTCGACCATCCATACCGAGGTGATGCTGGTGACAGCGATGTGCACCTGGGCGGTAAACGAAGGGATGATGCCGAATCATCCCCTGCAACGGCTGGAGTGTCCGCGAGTCCGCAATCGCCGAGAGGTCAGGCTGACGAGCGAGCAGGTAGCCGCATTGGTCGGAGCGATCAAGCAGCCGGTGCAAAGCCTGGTGGTGCGGTTTGCACTGGCGAGCGGCAGGCGGAAGGATGAAATACTCGGCTTGCGTGTGGAGGATGTCAGGCTGCGGGATATCGGAGGGGCGGAATACAGTGTGCGTCACACGAAGGGCGGTCTTGCCCGCACTTTTCCGGCCAGCGAGTGGGCTGTTTCGATCCTCCGGGAGGCTATCGGGGATCGTACCGAAGGGTGGGTGTTTCAGGGGCCGAGCGGGGGACGTTACCTGGTTGATTGGAAGGTGAGTGAGTTCAAAGCCGCGGTCAAGGCGCTCGGACTGACCGTCCTGACCGAAAGCGGCCAGCGGAAGATGCTGACTTTCCACGACCTGCGGCATGTGTTCGCTACGCAGCTCACCGACAATGGCGCTGATATCCGAGACGTTCAGGCCCTGCTCGGACAGCAGAGCGTGGTTGTTACTGAGCGTTATACCGCCCGGAAAAAGGGGCACAAGGCGCTGGAGAAACAATGCAGAATCGGGTGAGAAAAGCGAAACCCCGGAGGGCAATCCGGGGTCTCGTTGACACGCTGCTGACACACTCATTATCCAAAATCCCGTGTCAGTCGCGTAAAGTGGTGCGCCCGAAGGGAGTCGAACCCCTAACCTTCTGATCCGTAGTCAGATGCTCTATCCAATTGAGCTACGGGCGCACGTCGGTCTCAAAAACAGGCTAATAAATTAACTATCCGGCAGCTAAAAATCAAGACCAAAATATCCGCCTTGATCTCTTATATATTCACCTTTTGAGCGCCAGTACTAAAACACCTGCTCCTATCATGAGAATTCCAGACCATTCTCTGACCGAGGGCCGTTCACCGAGGAATAAAACTGCGAAAACCGCAACGAGCAACAGACTTAACTTGTCTACAGGGGCAACTTTCGATGCGTCGCCGATCTTCAGTGCTCGAAAGTAACATACCCAGGACGCGCCTGTCGCCAAACCGGAGAGAACCAAAAATAACCATGTAGTAGAGGCAAGTTTGAATGGATTGCTCCACTTTCCTGCATAATACACGAATGCGGCAAGCACGATCATGATGACCATGGTACGAATTAGAGTAGCGAGATCAGAGTCTACTCCGGAAAGCCCTATTTTTGCGAAAATAGCCGTGAACGCAGCGAATACAGCAGACAAAAACGCCCAAATAAACCAGCTTGATGTTGTTGGCATTACCGAAGAGCTCCTAACGATATGTTCAAGCTTCCCGGTCCGGAAAAATGCTATCATCATGCTGCGGCTCAGACATTCTCCGGGACCACATACGGGAACCGGTACTCGCGGCTGACCATGGCCTGCGCCTCGGCATCGCCCGGGAAAGTCTCGGTGGCCGAGTCGAACTCCACCGTGCGGCCCAGACGGTAGGCGATGTTGGGCAGATGGCACATCGTGGCCGAAAGGTGCCCTTCCAGAATCTCGGCGTTCAGGTCCTCGCGCCTGTGCGAGCGCACGGCCTGGATGAAATTCTCGAAATGCGGGCTGTATTCCACCGCGCGGACATCATGCGCCTTGTACCCACTGGTGGCCTCTTTATAATTGTCGCTGGTCGGCCCCGGCTCATCCTTACGGCCGAAATAGGTGCTCCAGGCGCCCCGTCCCAGCTTCATCCAGCCCTCGGTGCCGAAAAACAGCACACCCATGTTCTCCTCGGCCTCCTTGTTGGTGTAAAGGCCGCGCACCTCGAGTTGCACGATCTTGCCGTCCGCGTACTCCAGCACCGACATCTGGGTGTTGGGGGTCTCCTGCTCGCTGTCGAAAGCGTAGAAACCGCCCAGGCTCTGGACCTTTTTCGGGTGCTCGTATTTCTGCAGGGCCCAGCGGGCGAAA
>JAJFUG010000056.1 GCA_021372515.1 bacterium | reverse complement strand
GCTACCGTACCCCTGGCCGCGCAGGAAAAACTGGACCCCGAGACCGTGGCCGTGAGCCCCGAGCGGATGAACGCTTTCCTGGTGCGCGAGGCCGAGCGGGTGAGCCGCGAGGCCTGGGAGCGGATCGACAGCAAGGAGAAGTTGGAGCGCGAGCGCCCGGCCCTGCAGCGTGAGTTCATGTTCAGCCTGGGCCTCGACCCGCTGCCCGAGCGCGGACCGCTCGATGCAACCGTGGTGCGCACTATCGACCGCCCCGGGTACACGGTGGAGGTGCTGCATTTTCAGAGCCTGCCCGGGTTCTACTGCACGGCCAACCTCTACCGGCCCAAGAAAGGCCGCCCGCCGTTCCCGGCGGTGCTCGAATGCCCCGGCCACAGCGCGGATGAGTACGGGGCCAAGGCCCTGCGCCAGGACTACGATATTCCCTGGGTGCGCGCCGGCTACGTGGTGCTGATGATCGACCCGATCCAGGTGGCCGAGGTGTTCGGCGTGCACCGCGGCACCCACGCCTGGGACCTCTACGACTGGTTCGCGCGTGGCTACACGCCCATCGGGATCGAGGTCTGGAACGCCATGCGCGGGGTGGACTACCTGCTGGGCCGCGCGGATGTGGACGGCAAGCGGCTCACGATCAACGGCGTGTCGGGCGGCGGGCACCTGAGCTGGATGGCTGGCGCCGCGGATGACCGTATCGCCGTGGTCCAGCCCGTGGCCGGCACCTCCACGATCAGCACCCATGTGGCGCTGGACCTTCAGCGCATGGCCTGCGACTGCGCCTATTTCATCAACACGTTCCGCCTGGACTGGACCAGCCTGGCCGGGATAATCGCCCCGCGGCCGCTCAAGATGTACAACTCCACGGACGACCACTACTACCCGCCGCCGGGGTACGAGGAAGTGGACCGCAAGGCCGAGACGATCTACGCCTGGTACGGCCACCCCGAGCGCACCGGCATGTTCGTGGTCCCCGGCCCGCACGACTACTACCGCCCCGAGCGCGAGGAGGCGGTGGCTTTCAGCGAGCGCATGCTGTTCGGCCGCAAGCGGAAAATCCAGGAGACCGCGTTCGACACGATCCCGCGCGAGCAGCTTGCCGCCCTGGGCGGACAGCACGCTGCCAAGCCGGCCAACATCAACGACCGCATCCAGGACCTTCTGATCCCCGCTGCCCAGCTTGGCTCCTACACCGACCGCGCCGCCTGGGAGGGCCGCCGGGCTGAGGTGCTGCAGAAACTGGGCGAGTGGACTTTCCGCAACATGCCCAAAAATTTCCAGTACAAGGTGGCCGCTACTGGTGGCAACGGCGCGGTGGCCCTGGAGACCGAGCCGGGCATCCTGGCCGGGCTGATCTCCTATGTGCCCCAGTCGGACGGGCCAAAGCAGAACGCGGTGCTCTACGTGGCCGCCCCGGGCGAGACCGAGGACATGGGAATATGGAACTTTATGAAAGCCTACCCGTTCAAGGGCTACGCCGGCAGCCGTCACATGGTGTTCCCGCGCGGGATCGGGACCCAAGTCTGGAACGGCAACGACCGCCGCAAGTTCGAGCGGGACGCCATGCTGATCGGCCGCTCCGTGGCCGAGATGCGCATCTACGACATCCTCTGCGCCGTGGACTACCTCTGCGGCCAGAGCTGGTACAGCGGCAAGGAGTTCACCCTGGTGGGCAAGGGCGAGCAGGCCGTGCTGGCCGCCTATGCGGCGCTGCTCGACCCCCGGATCACCCGGGTGATCGTGAAGGACCCGCCGCTCAGCCACCGCGAGGGGGCCTACCTGCTGAACGTGTTGCGCACCACCGACATCCCGGAGGCATTCGCCATGCTCGCCCCGCGCGAGCTGGATTTCATCACCGACGAGATACGCGGGTTCGATTTCACTCGCGGCATCTACGGGCTGTACGGGGCCGACAAGCAGATGCGCCGCGTGGTCACCGTGGCCCAGGCGCTCAATCTGCCCCCCGAGTGAGGGGGCGGCTGACAGCTTAAGTTGATTATTTTATGGCGTTTTCGAGCCGCTGGGATTATTTCCTTATGGTGGGGGCAGCGGTCACGGATTTTCTCTCGGGGGGCAGACATGGCGAGGCGGCAACACAGGCTGGTGCACATGTTGTCGGGCTGGGGCGGAGTGCTGTCTCTGGTGGCCCTGCTGGCCGCCGGAGCGCCCGCGGGCCTCAGGGCCCAGACCGCAGTCAGCCTGCCGTTTGTCGAGGGCTTCGAGGACGCCAACTGGGACGCGCGCGGCTGGTACGACAGCCCGTCGATCCAGACCAGCGGCACCGCTGCCGCGCCCGAGGGCACGCGCGCCTGTCACTGGCGCTGGAGCCGCGCCGGTGACACTCTGCCCGGCGGCAAGGGCGGGCGCGTGCTGTTCGAGCCCTGCGAGGGCCTCACTTTCAGCTACTGGGTCCGTTTCAGCGAGGATTGGGCCTGGACCGGCCTGGGCTGGCACCCGCACATGTTCATGTTCATGACCAACCTGAACGGGATGTATGACGGCCCGGCCTGGTCGCACCTGACAATTTACTCCGAGGCGGTGGACGGCAGGCTGCGTTTCGCCCTGCAGGACGGGGAGAATATCGACGCCGCCCACGTGGGCGAGGACCTCACCCAGGTGACCGAGAACCGCGCCGTAGCCGGCGGGAACGGTTCGAGCGACGGCTATCCGACTGATTACTATCTTTCCGGCACTGTCTATGCCAACGATAAAATCTGGGACTCGGATTCTCTGTATCTCTCGAATGCGGCCGGCCCCTACAACAAGAGCGGCTGGCACCGGATGAAAGTCCATTTCCAGCTCAACAGCGTGGTGGACGGCAAGGGGATCAACAATGGGGTGTTCCGCTGGTGGATGGACGGCCGTCTGATGCTGGACTACGAGGACGTGCTGTTCCGCACCGGAGCTTTCCCGTCGATGAAAATCAACCAGTTCATGATGCTGCCCTACCTGGGGCCCGGGGCGAAGAACCCGGAGAGTGTCTGGGTGGATGACCTGCACATTGAGCGTGAGGAGGAACTGTTGCCTGTTCCCGCGCCGGGTAAATTCGATTTCGACGGCAACGGCCGGGCCGGTTTCCGCGACGCCCTCGAATACCTGGTCCTCTCCGTCCAAGACCGCTCCGACCCAAGGCTGGACCGCAACCGCGATGGCAGTTTCGACATCCTGGACACCCTTGACTTGCTGCGTCAGCTTTTCGGGTTGCGCGCGCGTTTCGGAGGCTGAGGCGGCCGGAGCTGTATCCGACTTCGTGTTTCATCCTCCGGCAGTGACCGGGCTGTAAATTGTCACAAGGAGAATCGACTATGCTCAACACCCGCAAGCTTGTATTCCTGACCGGCCTGATGGCTTTACCCCTGGCCGTGGCCGGCCTTCCGGCCCAGGAACCGGAGACCCCCACGCCGGTCAAGCTGCCGTTCGTGGAGACTTTCGAGGACACCGCCTGGGCTGCCCGCGGCTGGTACGACAGCCCGTCGATCCAGACCACGGACGCCGAGCATTTCGAGGGAAAGCGCGCCTGCCTCTGGCATTGGAGCGCTAAGGGTGCGACCACGCCCGAGGGCAAGGGCGGCCGCGTGCTGTTCGAGCCCACCGAGAGCGTGAACCTCAGCTTCGCGCTCAAGCACAGCGCCGACTGGACCTGGACCGGGGTCAACTGGCACCCGCACGAGATGCATTTCATGACCACCAAGGACACTCCGTTCTGGGGCCCGGCCTACACCTACCTGACGCTGTATATCGAGGTGGTCAACGGCGTGCCGCGCTGCGCCACCCAGGACAGCCGCAACATCGACACCACCGCCCTGCGCAAGGATATCACCGCCCTGACCGAGAAGCGCGCGGTCTCGGGCGGCAACGGCGACCCGGACGGCCACGGAGTGGGGGACTGTTACAAGGCCGGTGAGGGCTGGCGCAACGGCCGCGATTTCGCCGCGGACAGTGTCTATTTCGGCGACACCCCCGGCCCGCGCTACAAGGGCGACTGGCACCGGGTGAAGGCGCATTTCAAGCTCAACAGCATCGCCGACGGCAAGGCCGTGCATGACGGGGTGCTGCAGTACTGGTACGACGGCAAGCTGCTGCTGGATTACCACGATGTGGTCTTTAGAACCGGGGCCAACCCCGACATGAAAATCAACCAGTTCCTGATGCTGCCCTATTTCGGACCCGGCGTGCCGCACGAGCAGTCGATCTGGGTGGATGACCTGCAAGTGACCGCGGATGAACCCTGATGCCGAAGTTGTGCCTTGGCTGAGGCCGCCCGGCCCGGGTGACACCCTGACCCGGGATTGGATGATTGTCATCCGGCTGAAAATTATCCACTGGATGATTATCATCCAGGAACTGGCGAGTGATTATGTACTTTTAATCCGGCTGCGCTTGATATAGGTTAAGTTAGGCTCGCAGGCCACTCGGGTACGGTTATTGAATAAGTCTCCGGGCGGGTGCTGTTCAGGAGGTTCCGGGTTCCGGGCTCCTGAGCGTTTCGGGGACAGCTCCCGCTCCGCGTCTGCCGGTTGGTGGTCCGGCCGGGCCGTCCTTCTTTGTGTAATCCGCAAGGCGGGCTGTTTCCCCAAGCTGCCCCTCACTTTCCCTTCCAGCAGGAGGTCCTGAATTGAAGAATGCCTGGCGCCTTATTCTGGCGGCGGCCTGTCTCGGCTGGCTTGGTTCAGCCGCGGCGGGTGAGGTCCGCGAGCAGAGCGAGATAATCACCAGCAGCGACCAGAGCTTCGAGATCAACGTGGGCGGCACGGCCCAGCCGGAGAACCTCGAAATCACGCTGGAAAACGTGGGTGATGTCCCGGTGGTCAACCCGCGGATCACGGTAAACGGCCGGTTCAACTGGTACGACCTGGCAAGCCTGGCTGCCGAGATAACTGCGGGATGCAAGACGGAGGAGGAAAAGGCCATGGCCGTTTTCGACTTCGTGGAGAAGCAGACCTACTGGTGGAGTTACCCCAAGGACAAGACCAGCCTCAACCCGGTGCGGTTTTTCAATGTCTACGGCTACCACATCTGTTCCCAGGCCGCCTGCCAGTTCGTGGCCCTCTGCCGCGCGGCTGGGCTGGAGGCGCGGGTCTACGAGATCTGGCACCACACCGTGGCAGAGGCCAAGTGGGATGGCGCCTGGCATCACATGGACGCCGACATCGGGATCTGGTATCTCAAGGGCGACAACCGCACGGTGGCCTCCATCGAGGAGCTGGGCTCGCACCCGGAATGGGTCGCCCGCAGCTACAAGCCCTACCGCTGGTACCTCACCCCCGGCGACAACCGGAAGATGATCTACAAGCCGGACGCCATGCCCGCGGGTGAGGACCTGGCAAGCATTTACGCCACCATGGACGACAACTATGTCGAGACCGGCTACGACAAGTGGCTCTACCAGCCCCAGGACATGCAACTCAGCCTGCGTCCCGGCGAGAGCCTCATCCGCTGGTGGACCCCCGAGCTGCGCAAGTATTACGACCAGGCCAAAAGCCACGAGCCGCCGCGCTACGCCAACGGCCGGCTGACCTTCGAGCCGGATTTCAGCCGTCTGAGCTACGAGGGTATGGTCGAGCGGCGCAACGTGAAGTTCAAGTCCGAGGACGGCAAGCTGCCCCTGGTACATGTAGACAGCCTTCAGGACGGCCTCCACGACCGCGCCTCCGAGCTGTCGATCCCGATGAAAAGCCCCTATGTCATGGTGGGCGGCTACATCGACTCCCGCTACTACAAGGGCGCCGCCTCGGGCCTGACCCAGGTGGCCCTGTCCGCCCGGCTCGACCCGCTGTTCGGCGCCGTGACCGGGCTTTGGGACTACTACTCTTGGGCCTATGGCCTGGGCGACTGCCGCGCCGTGCTGGATGAGAAGATGCTCAAGGACGGCCCCCAGGCCACCTACGAGTTCGATGCGATCTACACCCTCTCGGCGGACAAGCGCAACGCCGCCACCCCGGCCGTGTTCCCGCTGATCTACGGAGGTCAGAGCGGTGTGGACCGGGTGAAGATCGTGGTGGACCTGCAGGTCAACCCCGGCAGCCTGCCCGCGCTCGCGTTGGGTAAAAATGTCATCCGTGTGGTTGACCAGTCCGCCGCCGGGCGTAAGCTCAAGGTCACCTACCGCTGGCGTGAGATTGACGGCCGGCACGCCCCCGCTGCGCCCGCAAGCGCCGTGGCCCCCGCGGCTGGGTCCACGGTGAAGAACCTCGCCCCACGTTTCGAGTGGTCCGCCTCCACGGACCAGGACGGCGACCGCATTGTCAATTACCGTTTCCAGCTCAGCCTGCGCCCGGATTGCGCCTGGCCGCTCTGCACCACGTTCGACCGGGACGTGCGGGATGGCGGCGCGGCGTTCCAGGCCCCCAAAGGCTGGCTCAATCCCGGCACCACCTACTACTGGCGCGTGCGGGCCGAGGACTCCAGTGGACTGTTCGGTCCCTGGAGCGAGGTATTCAGTTTCACCACCAAGTGAGCGGAGACGAGACGGAATGAGAAGAGACGACTGGATGAGGATTACGGCGGTGGCGCTGGCCTTGGCCGCTGCGGTGTTTGCGACCGCGGTCGCGGCGCAGAATTCCACTGTGCCGGGCAAGGTCGGCTCACCCTATCCGACTGTCACCAACCTGGCCGTGGAATGGGAAATCCAGGGTGACGACAACCTGAACGCAGTATGCAAAATTGAATACCGTCGGGACGGGGAGACGGCCTGGCAGGCCGGCATGCCCCTGGTGCGCGTGCCGGCCGGGGACACCGAGGACCGCACCTCGCCGCAATACCGCTGGGTGAACAAGCTTTCGGGCAGCATCTTCGACCTGCGGCCAGGGACGCGCTACGATATCAAGCTGAGCTTGCGCGACCCGGACGGCGGCAAGGCGGACACGCTTCTTTCGGTCTCCACCCGCCCCGTGCCCGCCCCGGCCGTGGACGGCAAGGTGATCCAGGCCAACCCCGACACATTCGAGCACCTGGCCGCCTGCGCCCAGCCTGGGGACATACTCGTGCTCAGCCCAGGCTACTACGGCCAGTGGCGGGCTCTGTGCGACGGCGCTCCGGACCGTCCGATAGTGGTCCGCGCCGACAACGCCCACCCGTTGATCGGCAGCACGTTCGAGAGCGTGGACCTTCAGCAGCGGCGGCATGTGATTGTCGAGGGCCTCACGGTCCAGGGCAACGTGAACATCCGTTTCTGCCGTGATGTCACCGTGCGCCGCTGCAAGGTGTTCTCCCGCAGCGGCATCTCGGCCAACCAGCCGCCCGGATGTACAAATTGTTATATCGCCGATAATGATGTATCCTGGCTCACCCCCTGGGCCCCCGAGAGCATGGGCTCGGGCAGCATCTGGGGCGGTGCGGCCAATCAGGGCGAGGGCATCGAGATCACCGGCCCGGGCAACGTGATCTGTTTCAACCGGGTGCACGGCTACCGCGACTGCATCTCGCTGATGGAGGACCTCTGGGTCTACGACCAGATCTGTGACGACATCTACAACAACGACATCTCGGTCGGGCCGGATGACGCCATCGAAGCCGATTTCAGTTTCAGCAACTGCCGGATCATGCGCAACCGGATCACCAACTGCGGCATGGGCCTCAGCGCCCAGCCCAGCCTGGGCGGGCCCAACTATTTCATCCGCAACGTGATGTACAACACCGGGATGGCCCCCTACAAGCTGGAGCGCAAAAGTTACGGCGCCCTGTTCCTGCACAACACCTCGGTGCAGGCCGGGGACGGGCTCAAGGAGCACCACCAGCAGGGCGAGTATTTCCGGATGGTCTGGCTGAACAACCTGGCCCTGGGCGGGCCGGGCGGCGGCAAGCACGGCCGCTACTCCAGCGGTGACGGCCAGGCGGTGGCACTGCAGGGGTACAACTCCACCTGCACTTTCGACTACAACGCCGTGGGCTCGTCCGGTCTGCCGTGCGCCGGGCTGCTCGGGCTGAAAAAGTTCGCCGGACTGGCCGAGCTGAACGGGCTGAGCGGCGGGCATTCGGTGCAGATTGACTGGGATGTCTTCGTGCCGGGGGCGCAGTTCCCCGACCCGCCGTTCCCGGAGCGCCAGCCGCAGGACCTTCGCCCGGTCCCCGGCTCGGCGGCCGTGGATGCCGGGTTGGTCATTCCGGGTGTCAACGACGGGTTCAGCGGCAAGGCCCCGGATATAGGCGCTTACGAGCTGGGGCAGGAACTGCCGCACTACGGGCCGCGTCCCGCGGGTGTGGATGAGCTGACCGAATGGGAGCGCCTGTACGCCAAGTAACAGGTCTTACGCTACGAGTGTACCAAGTGCCGAGGACGGGGAAATGGATGCCATGAACAGATGCAGCCTTTTAGCTACATTCGCCTTCGCGCTTCTTTTCGCCGGGAGCGCCCTGGCCGGGAACGCCACCCTGCCCGGACGGCTTTCCAGCCCCTATCCCACGCTGACCAACCTGGCCGTGGAATGGGAGATCGAGGGTGACG
>JAJFUG010000055.1 GCA_021372515.1 bacterium | reverse complement strand
GGCCGTGCAGGGCCAGCCCGGCCAGGCCCACACCGGTGGCCCAGCCGTACATGCGCGTGTGGAAAATGTGCGCCCCGGAGCCGAGGTCATGGATCAGGCTGTCCGCCCCGGCGGCCAGGTTCGCCACGGCTTTGGCCTTGGCCGTGTCGCTGAACTCCGGGTCGTTCCAGAGCCAGTCCAGGGCCAGGGCGGCCAGGGCCACCAGCTCGCCGTCCGTGGTGGTGCCGTCCCGCTCGACCGGCTGCTGGAGGCGTCGGATCGCCTCGCGGGCGGCCTCGCGGTCACCGGCGACCAGGCTCCTGAGGGCCAGGTCGGGCAGAGAACGGTTGAGCTTCTCCAGCACCGGCTGCGCCTCGGGACGGGCGGCGCGGGCTTTGACCATCGCCAGGGTGAGGCCGCGCTCACCCCAGGCCGAGTCGCGGAAGAACAGCCGCGGGTGGGACGGATAGACCTCGAAATCAGCGGCGCACAACCCGCTGCACATAAAGAGAAGAAACGCAATCATCCAGAATGAACTCCGCATCGCATCTCCTCAAGGCCAGTCGTTTCAGATTCTCCACTTCTCGTTGCCCGCCGCAGGATCGAGCGGCCGGATCGGCGTAGGGGAGGGTTTGAAACCCTCCCCTACATCTGAATTCCAAACATCGGACGGCGAGGGAGCCGTTCACTCCACGTGGATCACGGCGCGGTCGCGCTCGCCGCTGGCCGCCTCGGTCACCTCGACAATCCAGTCGCCGGCCGGGTCGTTGAGCGCGGTGCGGAACGCGGCCGCGCCGGCCGAGCCCAGGATGTCCCGGTTGCCGCCGTAGATACGGCGCTCCTTTCCAGCCGGGTCGGTGACAGTGACAACGGCCACGGAGCGCAGGTCGGTGGCGCCGCCGGTCTTGAACGAAAGTGCTATCTCCTCGCCGCGGGCGGCTTTGGAAGGTCCCTCCAGGCTGATCCCGGTGATCCGGTCGGCGACGAAGGCGAAGAGCTGGGGCACGCCCGGCTGGATCAGGGTCAGGAACCTGTCGCCACGGCCCAGGAAACTCTTGTGGCGGACATCGTAGATCGCGTAGCTGCCGTCCAGCCGCACCTCGATCCGTTCCTCGGCGGGACGGTCCATGTCCGGGACCAGGCCCAGCAACCGTGTGCTACCGTTGTTGAACAGGTAGCGCTCGCAGCCGCTCACCGGGCTGCCGTCCGCCCCGGCAATCTGCACCTTGGGGGCAACGCCGCTGCCGGAGAGCACCTTGCGCAGGTCGGTCAGGGCCGGGCCGTTGGCGCCGTTCAACTTGTCCTGGCTGTAGGTGTCCTGGAAATAGTTGAGCAGCCAGGCCTGGCCCTTGCCGTAGCGGTTGACCAGCAGCGTGGCCTTGCCGCCCTTGCGGCCCAGCACCTGGGCCCCGGCGGGTTTCAGAGCGAGGTCGCCCTGGCCGGCCGTGATCTGCGCGGCGCTGGACAGCCCGGTCTTGATCCCGAACACTTTCTGCAGTTTCGGGTTGTCGCGGAACGCGCAGTGCTCGTCCATCACCCCGGGCAGGCCGTCCGCGATGACCGTGCCGCCCGCCTCCACGAACTTCACAATCTCATCCGTCTCGGCCTGGCTCAGGGCGTAGCTCATGGGCAGGATGAAAGTCTTGTAGCCTTTCTCGATCAGCCCACCCTTTTCCACCGCGCTGTAGGGGATGAAATCGAACTGCAGGCCGCAGTCGCGCAGAAGCTCGAGCCAGCCGGAGTTGTTGGCCTGGAAGCGGTCGAACGAGTCGCTGGTGTGGTAGGTGACATGGTCCGCCACCTTGCCGTCCACGATCCAGGCCCCGTGGATGCTGGGGTAGGAGTAGTGCACCGCGATGCCGTTGTTGTCGGGCAGGGCGAGTCCCACCAGCTTGCCGATCCCCTGGCCGCGCAACTCATCGAAGCCCTGGAGCATGTCCAGCGCGCTCTGGTTGAGAGTCAGGTCGGGGTCCACGGTGCAGTACTGCCAGAACACGTACAGCCCGCCGTTGGCCCCCTTGAACAGGTTCTGGTAGAAATTGCGCAGCACGTACTTGCCCATCACGCCGTAGCCCGCACCGCCGGATATTTTCACCGCCGGGTTCATGCTGCGGTGTATCTCGTACTCGTAGGCGTTCAGGTGCAGGGTGTACTGGTTGAGCTGGCTGTAGTCGCAGCCGTTGTGCGAGCCGGATATCTGCGTGCCCGAGTTGAGCATCCTGGCGTTGGGATCGAGCTGGCGCAGCTCGTCGAGCAGCAGCTTGTAGCTGTTCGCGTAGGTCAGCTCCATGAACGTGCGGTGGTCGGCCCAGGAGGAATAATTGCCGCGGGCCTGGGCCTCGCGGGCGTCATCCGGGACCACCTTGTCCCAGCTTGAGAACGAGGCGCCCCACTGTTTGTTCAGCGCATCGAGCGAGGCGTAGCGGGTCTGGAGCCAGTCGCGCAGGGCGCTCAGGGTGTGCTCGCCGAAACAGATATCCACCGCGTCGCCGTAACAGGTGAGCGAGGGCTCCTCCAGCACGTAGTACGAAAGCGGCGAGAACGGCACCCAGGGCGAGGCCAGCTCGGTAAGCTGCTTGTGGATCAGCTTGCGGTAGGCCGGGTCGTTCAGGCAGTACTTGCGCACCAGGCCCATCTTGTCGCCGGTCTCGACGTATTTCTTCTTCATTTCATCATAGTACACGCGGTCCGGTCCGTCATCCGGAGATTCCTGGCCGCTCACCCGTGCCTGGGCCTGCACCATGTAGTTGGCGTGCTTGCAGTGGCTGACCGGGTAGCTGGACAGGGTGGTCACGTGCATGCGCTGGAGCTGGCTGTCGATGGCGGTCCAGATGCCGGGCATGGAGTTGGGCCCGAACAGGTACATCACGATGTCGAAATCGTCCCAGAGGCGTTTCTGGAGCACGAACACCTCGGCCTCGGCGCGGTCCTGGACCGCCCCGTCGCCCTCGACTCGGCAGCGCACCCGCGCCAGGTGGCTGAGCGCCCCCACGCTGCTGAACTCGTATTTCTTCTCCAGCGTGCCCGAGACTGTGAGCTGTTCCTTTTTCTCGGCCAGCAGACGGTCGTAGTTGTCGTAAAGGGCGGCGACCAGGGTGCAGGCGCCGGGCTTGGTGGAGGAAAGCTTGACCGTGGCGGTCAGGCTGCCGCCCAGCTTCACGCGGTCGGTGTCGAGGCTCAGGCTTTCAATCCTGATCTGCGGCTGGCGCTCGACAATCTGCGTGGCCCAGTCTATCGAGCGGCCGGCGCGGGTCAGCTTGAGGTCGAGGAAACTGCGCCCGCCTGGAAGGTTGGCGGGAAGGTCCACTATCACGTTTTTGGCCCCGGCCTTGAGCGGAATGTCGTACTGCGTGACAACCTGGCCGTGGTCATCGGTCAGGCGTCCCTGAAGAGCGTCAGCGGCCCCGGCGGCGGCCTTCAGGGCGACATTTACCCTGGGCCCCTTGCGCTCCAGGGCGGCCAGACCGTCCTGCGGCTCGCGCCCGGCGGCCCAGAGCGTGGCCCGGGCCACCATGGACCACATGTACTCCCAGTAGTCGTACTGCAGCCCGGTGTCCCAGACCCGCGGCACCTCGGGGATCATGCCGCGCTGGCTGTAGCCGAACGCCACCACGCGGCCCTTGCCCAGCTTGCGCACGGCCAGCACCGGGGTGCCGCGTTCGGTGGAGATCAGCACCTCGCCCGCGGGCCTGGAGGCGATCACGGTAAGCTTGCCCTGCGGGAAAGCGTCCAGGGCCAGGCCCCGGGTGATGAAATGGTCCTTTGTCACTTTCCAGGCGCTCTGGTCCACATGGGCCGAATCCAGGGTCACCTTGTCCTCGGGCCAGATATTCACGTGCTCGCCGACCCCGGCCAGCGGCGAGATGTCCCACAGCCCGGCCCCATCCGCGGCCTCCGAGACCGGGGAGAACAGCACCAGGCCCTTGCCCTCGTCCTCCACCAGGTGGCGGATGCGGTCGCGCACGGCCTGGGGGTAGCTCTCCCAGGGACGCAGCCCCGGCCAGAGGATCACGTCATAATCCGGCCCGTTGAGGATGTCATCGGCCACATAGGTCATGGAGGTGGAGGCGCCGCCGCCGCGCTCCTCGTAGAACTCGCCGAACCCGTACAGGTTCATCGCGTCCCGCACGCCCATGCTGGTGGTGGTGAAATTGAGGTCCAGGCGCTGGGCCAGCTCCACAATCCCGCGGCCGTCGATGATACCGCACAGGGCGTACACGTTCAGCGGCCCGCCGGGCAACGGGTTGCCCCATTTGAAATGCGGCGTCTCGACCTCTGTCTTGTAGCGGAAATCGAACCGTCCCCGCTCATCCAGCAGACTGTTGTAGCGGTCGAGGGCGATGTAGTCCAGATACATCCTGCCGGCGGCGGGAGACTCCAGCCGAAGGGTTTGCATTTTCCCGAGATTGAGGCCGCGGGTTTTGGCCAGCTCGAGCTGGATATGGTTGGCCCCGGTGCGCAGGCCGAAACTCTTGCGGAAAGTGTTCCCGGTCGAGTCCTCCAGGGCCAGGGTCAGCTCGGAGGGCTGCTCGCACCACGAGAAAACGAGCAGCGCGCCGCTCTGGCGCCAGTCGGAGGGGAACCCGGCCAGTGTGAGCTGGCCGCCGCCGGCGGGGAAAACGGTCTCCATGGAGTTCTGGCGCCAGGTGGGGAACTGGGTGGACTGGGCGAGCTGCACGCCCGGCGAGGCTTTGAGCGCGTCGATCTCGCCCTTGTCCTCGAAGGAGAGGAACACGTTCAGCCGCTCCTGGGCGGCCAGGCTGCCGGCCGCGAGGAGCACGGAGACCAGGGACAGGAAAAGCAGACGGCGACAGGACATGTGGGGGCCTCTTCTTTTCTGGTGTAAGCGTTAGGGGGAAACAGGCTGGCGAGGTGAATTCTCCGGATTAGTGGCACTAAGTTTCGGGTTTATCTGCGTTCAAGCCGGTAAAGGAATATCCTGTAGGGGCGGCCCCCTGTGGCCGCCCGAATACAAGACGGCAGGCACAGGGGCCTGCCCCTACGCAGGCCGATGCCAGAAAACGGTGCTTTGGGAAAAATGCATTCAAAATGCAAATCGGCGCCGGAGATTTCCCGACATCGGCCGGTTTGGTTCCGCAACAGTCGCCGAGGGTGTCTTAGCACTATATTAACAGGCATTCGTCCAAAGTGGAAGGTTATTTCCAGGTGATTTAACTCGGTGCAGGGCATAAAAATAAGTCTTACGGCGGCTGTAGTCGCTCGGAACCGGTCTTCTAAAGGTTTTTTAGGCTTATAATTAGGACAGGATGGCGTCGAGGGTGCGATGAATACGGATGTAATAAAAAGGCCCGGATACAATCCGGGCCTTCCGAGTTGTCCGTTTAGGAAAAAACTTTTCAGCAGGCGCCCACCGCCGTGGGCTTGCAACTGTCGTCGCCGTTGCCGCCCGCGCCGGGGATCACCGTGTGGGCCTGGGTCAGGTTGAAAATGTGGTTACGCACCCGCCGCAGCGCCCGCCAGCCGTAGCTGAACAGGAACTGCCAGTCGCGCTTGCGGCCCGAGGCCAGGAACATCATCTGGCGGGCCAGGAACCGCGGGTCGAGGGCCACGCCGTACATGTCGCGGATGGCCTTGTAGTATTCCTCGTGCGGCAGGGGCGTCTTGACAATGATCTTGCTCATGTCGAAATCGTCGTAGTCCTCGGTCAGCATCACCCCCTCGTCGATACACTCCTGGTGGTAGGGGGTGAAATCGAGCGGCGTGCAGAGCGTGACCTGGAGGGTGCGGGCCAGGCCCTTGAACATGATCTCGCGGGTCATGTCCACAGTCTGCTTGAGCTGCTCGCGGGTCTGCCAGTGGTAGCCGACCATGATTGTCAGGTGCGGGTGCAGGCCGTACTTGGTGAACAATTCCAGATTGGGCAGGATGTGCTTGGGCAGGTAGCCCTTGTTCAGGCGGCGCAACGTGACCTCATCGGCCGCCTCCAGCCCGATCAGCACGAAGCGGAAATTGGCCTTGCCCAGCAGCTTGATCGTCTCCTCGTCCAGGTAGGCGAAACGGGTGTTGAACCCGAAATAGGCCCCGCTCTTGTGCAGCCCGCGGTCGATGACTCCCTGGGCGAACTCGCGGGCCTGCTTGCCGCGGTACCAGACCCCGGAGTCGTCGAAAATCTCCCGGACTTTGTACTGCTCGACCAGGCGCTGGTACTCGTTCAGGCTCTGCTCCACCGGGCGGATGCTGAAAGTGAGGTCTGGGCCGTTGTACCGGCAGAACGTACACTTGCCGAACATGCAGTCGCGGATCACACTGGTGGCGTAGGTGCCGGGGGTCTGGAGGTAATTGCCGTTCTCGAAGGCGTAATTTTTCCACCCGACCAGGTCGCGGTCCACGTCCGGGCTGTTCTCGAGCGGCTCGACCTGACGGAAATTGCCGGTGCTGCGGAATTCGTTGTCATCCATGCGGATCCAGAGGCCCTCGATATCGCAGGTCAGGCGCCACTTGTCGTGCTCGGCGATATAGGGCACCAGGCGCTTGAGGGCGAAATCCACATGGTTGCTGCGCAGGACCACATCCGCGCGGCTTCTCTCCAGGGTCTCCTGCGGGCGGCGCATGGAGTGGAACCCGGTCATGATCACGATTGTCTTGGGGCGGTCGGACTTCAGACGGTCGGTCAGGCGCCAGTAGAATTTCATCACCGGCGTGGTGCTTTCGAACACCACGATGTCTGGCTCCCAGGCCAGCAGCCCGCTGTACCACTCGTCGAAACTCTTGCCCTGCGAGTTCCCGTCATCCCAGCGCACCTCGACTCCCAGGTCGCGCAGCCAGGTGGCGGCCTGGGCGTGGATCACCGGCAACAGGTAGGTCGGCTTCTTGAAGAACTGCACGTTGCGGTTCTGCGAGACCATCGCCACCTGGCCCCGCGCGTTGACTATGGGCGGATATGAAATCGCCACTTTCATCTGGGAACTCCCTCATTTATTTGAGCCGCGCGCGGGCGGGCCGGAAACCACCGGAATCCGCTTGCCGCCGCACGCCGCCGGAGACTTGCGCCCCGGCCCGGAATTTCAGAAAAAGGCCTCGGTGAACAGATGGTCGCCGTTCACTCCCTGGCCGCGCAGGATCTCGCTGGCCTCGGCCACCATCCCGCTGTTGCCGCAGAGGTAGCAGTAGCACTCCGGGTCGGCGGGGTGGGCCCGCAGGTAATCGGTCACCCGGCCCCGGTAATCGCCGCCCGCCTCAAGGGACAGGCAGGCCGTGTAGCGCTCGGGGTCGTAGTGGTCGCGGTCGTAGCGCTCATCGGCCAGCCGCACCCCGTGGATCAGATGGTAATCCAGCCAGGGAAAACTGGCCAGGTAGCTGTGGAACGGGGCGATCCCCACGCCCGTGGCCACGAACAGGTAGCGACGGGAGCGGTCCCCGGGCTGCTCGATCACGAACCGCCCGTAGGGGCCGTCCATCTCCACCGGGTCGCCGGGGGCGAGCTGCTTGAGCCGCGGCGAGACCTGGCCGTCCTCCACCTCGCGCACCAGGAAATCCAACCAGGGCTCGTCCTGGCCGCCGTACATCGAGTACTCGCGGTTGAGGCCCGAGCCCCAGGCGCCCAGGGTGGCGCACTGTCCCGCCACGGCCGGAACGCCCAGACGGTCCACGCGCAGGACAAAGACCTGGCCGGTCAGATGGCGGACCGACTGCACACGGTGCAAACGGCTCCCGGCCCGGTTTTCCTCGCGCTGTCCCGACCGCATCGATCCTCGTTCGTCTTTGGAAACGGTTTTACGCTAAAGGTAAAAATTGCAAGCAAATATGTTAATTGTCAAGGCCGTTGCGCTGCTTCGGCCACGGACGGCTTTTTGCTACGCAAGTTACGTACCGCGCTGTCCAGCGGCCCGATCCGATTCCTTGCATACGGTTTCAAAGTCCGGGAAGAATACCCTCTTGCCTGTTTTGGGGGTTCGGTTCTTCTTCGTTCCACCTGCGGCCCTCAGGCCGCCGCAGGTTCTTTTGGGGGCCGCACATGTCTGAGCCTGCAGCACGGGCAGCGTATAAAAGAAAATGAAACGGCCCGGCTTGCAGATGCCGCACGGCATGGCGGCGATTCGCGGCAGCGCCGCCGCTTCAACGCGGCAGCGGAATCAAAGCTTCGTGCACACTACCGGTCGAAAAAGAGACGTAGTGCGGACGAGTTTGCGGCCGCTGGCTTTGCTTCTTTCGCCGAAACGAAAGAAGAACATTCATCTTGTGGATCTCTTTCCACTTAGACGTATGTGGTCAAACTGCAAATTACGCCTCGGCGCGCATCACGTTGGCCAGGGCGCCGATACCCTGTATTTCCACCACCACCCGGTCGCCGGGGGCGAGGAACACCTGCGGGTCGCGCCCGGCGCCCACTCCCGGTGGGGTGCCGGTAAGAAGGACATCCCCGGGCTGAAGGGTCATGGTGCGCGACAGGTAGCTCACCAGCTCGGCCACGCCGAACACCATCTCGCGCGTGTTCGATCTCTGCATCACCGTACCGTTGAGGCGCAGGGAAATGTCCAGTGCCTGCGGGTTGTCGACCTCATCGGCGGTGACAAGCTCCGGCCCCAGGGGGCAGAACCCGTCCGGGCTTTTGGCCCGCACCCACTGTCCGTCCTGGCTCTGGGCGTCCCGCATTGTCAGGTCGTTGGCGCAGGTGTAGCCGAACACGCACTGCCTGGCCTCCTCCACCCCCACGTTGCGGCAGGCGCGGCCGATCACCACGGCCAGCTCGGCCTCCCAGTCCACCATCCGGCTCACCGCGGGCAGGCTGATTTCATCCTCCGGCCCGGCCAGGGTGTTGGGGTACTTGGCGAACAGGACCGGCCGCTCCGGCAGGGGTGATTTCATCTCGGCGCAGTGGTCGCGATAGTTTTTGCCGATACACATGATCTTTTCGGGACGGCTGAGCGGGCGCAGGAGTTTCGCCCCGGGCAGGGTCGCCAGGTCGCCCCGCTCCAGGGCGGAGTGCACCCGCGCCAGCGCCGGCCCGCCGCAGCGGATCAGCTCATCCAGGTCGCCCCAGGGGCCGGTCGAGGCAATCGGGGCGTAAAGGCCGTCCGGAAGGCGCACCGCCGGCGCCGGGCCGGTGGACGTTTCAATCATGGCCAGTCGCATTTCGTTCTCCAGTCTTGACCGGGTTTCAGGGCCGTACGGATGATTATCGGATGTAGGGATACATTTAGGAACGATAATTCAGCCCGCGGCGAAAGTCCAGTCCGAACGGCGAAGCACGGATTCATTGACTTTTTTGCCGAATGAGTGGAAAATACCGGCAAGGGACTCCTTTATTCGGTAATATGCGTGCCGTCGCTTGACCGACAACGTGGGCGCACGGTAATATTCTAAGAGCACACTGACCACGGGTTCCCGACAAAGCCGCCATGAAAGACCGGAAATCCAGCTTGAAAAGCCCTGACGCCCACATTCCTGCGAGCCAAATATTGACCGCGTTGCAACCGTACAGCACCGAAAGCTGCGGTCCGCCGCCCGAGGTCCACGTACAGGGACACTTGTTCGGCTGGCTTGAGCTGGACCAGACCTGCACCATCCTTAAAGCCGACAACGCCGTGGCCGCGATCCTGGGGCGCACCGAGACCGAGCTGGTCGGTGCGCGGCTGCCCGACCTCGCCCTGCACTGGGCGGAGCAGCGCCCGCCGGAGGGTGGCCACGAGCAGAGCCATCTGCTGCGGGAAATGGATTTCGCCCGGCCGGACGGTTCGCCCGTGATCTGCCTGATTGGTTGCCTGAGCCTGGAGCAGGACCGCCTGCGCTGCATCCTGATCGACCTGACCGAGCGTCGGCGGGAGGAGGAGGAGCTGCGAGAAAGCCGGGCCCACCTGGACAACATGCTGCACGGCGCGCCCGACCTGATCTACCGTCTGGACACCGAGGGACGCATCGTTTTCGCCAGCGGGGCGTTCGAGCTTTACGGCTACGACCGGGACCTGCTCCTGGGCCACCGCATGCTGGAGATAATCCACCCGGATGACCGTGAGCACGCCGCGCGCAAGATCGACGAGCGCCGCACCGGCCAGCGCAAAACCCGCTACCTGGAGGTGCGGTTCCTGCCCGGACCGCGCTCGGCCATTATCGGCGGGTCGGACAACCGTGTTTTCCTGGTCTCGGCCGAGGGCTATTACCTGGAGGACGAGCAGGGGCGGCGGGTGTTCGCCGGCACGCAGGGCGTGGCCAAGGACATCACCGAGCGCAAGGCCTGGGAGGAGGAGCTTCGCTCCAGCCAGGCCGAGCTTTCGGCGATTTTCGACAGCGCCCCGCTGTTCATGGCCCTGATCGATGAGAAATGCCGCCTGCGCAAGATCAACCGCTCGGGCGCCCGCACCCTGGGCCGTCCGCTGCCCGAGCTGATCAACCGTCCCTGGGGCGAGATTTTCGGCTGCGCCAATTACGTGGAACGGGAAGTGACCTGCGGTTGCGACCAGGTCTGCAAGAACTGCACGGTGGGCAACGTGATCCGCAAGACTTTCGATTTCGGGCAGGGCTTCGACCGCTACGAAGTGCAGACCGGCGTGCTGCGTCTGGGTGAGAGGCGGGATGTCTCTCTGCTGCTGTCCTCGACGCGCCTGATTATCGGGGGCCAGATGATGGTCCTGCTCTGCCTGGAAGACATCTCCGAGCGCCGTCAACTGGAGGAGCAGCTCCAGTTGCGCCAGCGCATGGACTCCCTGGGCACCCTGGCCGGCGGGATCGCCCACGATTTCAACAACCTGCTCACCGGCATCATGGGCAACATCTCGATGCTTTCCATGCAGGCCGGGAGGCTGAGCGAGGTCCAGAGCCAGTGCGTGCGCGACGCCGAGCGCTCCTGCCAGCGCGCCGGCGAGCTGATCCGCCAGTTCCAGTCCCTCTCGGGCGGGTTCGTGGCCGAGCGCCGCTCGGTGGACATGTACGAGGTCGGCTCCGAGGTGTTCAGCCTGCTGGACAAGACCACCGACCGGCTGATCGAGAAAGCCGTGGATTTCAAGCCCGGCCGGTTCTATGTCAACGCCAACCCGGGCGAGCTGAGCCAGGTGTTCCTGAACCTGGGCACCAACGCCGTGCAGGCGATCGAGGAAAAGGGGGTCTCCGAGGGTGACCATATCCGTCTGCGCGCCTCGCTGACCCTGATCGGCCAGGGCGACCCCTCCGGCCTCGCCCCCGGGGATTACGTGCACCTGACATTCTCCGACAGCGGGGTGGGCATGAGCCTGGAGGTGCAGCGGCGCGCGTTCGACCCGCTGTTCACCACCAAGGCCAAGGCGCGCAAGGGACAGGGCCTCGGACTGTCGATGGTCTACAACATCGTGGTGCGCAAGTACGGCGGACGGGTCTACATCGAGAGCGCGCCCGGACGCGGCTCCGATTTCCACATTTTCCTGCCCGCGGTGGAGGCCATTCTGCTCGAGGAGGAGCACGAGACCGCCGAGCTGCCCGGCGGCAGCGAGACCATCCTGGTGATCGACGATGAGGAGGTGGTGCAGAAATTCGTGGGCCTCAGCCTGGGCAACCTGGGCTATAAAGTGCTCTCGGCGCTGGACGGACGGACCGGGCTGGAGCTGTTCGAGAAGAACGAGGACGGTATCGACCTGGTGCTGCTCGACCTGACCATGCCCCGGATGAGTGGGGCCACGGTGTTCCAGAAAATCATCGCCCGCAAGCCGGAAGCCCGCGTGCTGATCTCCTCCGGTCACAACGATGAATGCGTGGACAACGGACTTGTTGTCCGGGCCGCCGGCTACCTTTCCAAGCCTTATACCGCCGAGGACCTGGCCAACGTGGTGCGCCGGGTGCTGGATAGCTGAGGCGGTCCCGCCCTACCTGTCAACGGGAGCAAGGAACCCTGAATGGACAGCCTGACCCACACGGCGGACACTCCTGCCGCCCTTGAAAGCTCTTTTATCCGCCGTTGGCTGCGCACGCTGGCCGCTCCTCTCGGCCCGGTGCTGGCCGGAGACTGCGGGCCGCTGCTGGATCCGGCCTCGGACAACGGCGAACTCTCGGACCGCCTGGAATCCTTCTCCCGGCCCCTGCTGGCCGCGGCGCCCTGGCTGAGTGGTCGCGCCGTGGAGCCGTTCGAGCCGGCCGAAAGATTCGCCGCTGCGGCGCGGCGGACACTCCTGCGCGGCACCGACCCCGGAGATGATGGCTACTGGGGCCGGATGAACGACCACAGTCAGCCGATCTGCGAGGCAAGCTCGCTGGCCTGGTGCCTTCACAACGCCCGCGCCGTGCTGTGGGAGCCGCTGTCCGCGAGTGAGAAGGCACAGGTGGCGGCCTGGCTGGCTCAGGTGGACGGACGCCGGGTGGATGACACCAACTGGCGGCTTTTCCCGGCGCTGGCTCAGGCGTTCCTCCTGCACGAGGGCTTCCAAGCGGACAGGGACGGGATGCGCAGTCATGTCCGGCGGGTGGTGCAGGATTTCTATGCCGGGGACGGCTGGTACCGTGACGGCGAGCAGGAGGCGTTCGACACCTACAACGGCAACCAGATGCAGCCCTACCTTCTGATGCTGGATGAGCTGGGCGCCGTGCCCGAGCTGTCGGAGACAGTTCGGGAGCGGGCGGTAGAGTTCCTGGACACGCTGTTGGAGTTTTTCGACGAGGAGGGCGTGGCGCCGGTCTGGGGCCGCTCGATCCTGTACCGCCAGACTTTCCTGGACGGCCTGGCCATGGCGCTGCGCCGCGGCCTGCCGGTGAGGCGCCCCGGCGCCTGGCGAAGCGCGGTGGCCGGAGCACTGCGCTGGCTGCCCCTGGAGGCCGCGACCGACCACGGAGGCCTGTTGCTGCCCGGATTTATCGGCCGCAAGACCGACGTGCTGGACAGCTATTCCTGCCGGGGCAGCACCTACTGGCTGGGGCGGGTCTGCCACCTGGCGCAGGTGCCGGCGGAAAGCCCGTTCTGGCGCGCCCCGGCCGAGGCCTGGACACCCGGGATCAGGCCGTTCAGCGCTGCGCTGCCCCTGGCCGCGCAGCGCACGCGCCGTCATGTGGTGCTCTGGAACCTGGGGATAAACCACCACGCCTACACCGAAAGCAAGTATTATCACCTTCTGCTGAGCGGCCGTTTCGCCCAGGTTTACGGTGGCGGGGCCGCGGCGCTGTTCTGGCAGCAGGACGGGCGCTGGCGGTCGTTCAGCGGGTTCCGGGCCGAGAGCCGCTCCGCCGCGGGCGCAGTGGTGACAGGCCGGGCCGGGCAGTCCGTGCTGAGGGTTGGGTTCTCGGCCGGCGCGGCCGAGGGTTCCACCCGGATCGAGATCAGCCTGCTCTCCGGCGGGCCGCTGAGCCTTCGCCTGGGCGGTTTCGCCGTGTCGGGCGTGGTGCGGCCTGTCGAGAGCGGCCTGTCCGGAGCCGAGGGGGAGTCGACTCTGTCCGCGCTCTCCGGCTTCGAGCGCACGGGCGTGGAGCGGGATGACGGGGTGCACCTGTGGGCCGGACGGTTCAGCTATCCGGCGGCCTGGGCCATCCTGGAAACGGGCGGGCGGGCCGTGGCCGAGCTGCGGGGCCGTCCCGGCGACTGGCGCGATGTTCTGGCCCGCTACGGCGGGGAATGATACAGTCCAACACACATAAGGAACGAAATAATGACCAGCAAGACATATCAGCAAATAACCAGCCTGATTCTGCTTTGCCTCCTCTGCATCGCCCCCTCCACGCTGCAGGCCCAGCGTATGCAGCCTTTCATGAGCGAGGTGGGCATGGTGGTCTGCACCGAACCGCAGGCTGCGGCGGCCGGTTTCGAGGTGCTCCGCGCCGGGGGTAACGCCGCGGATGCCGCGGTGGCGGTGGGTTTCGCCCTGGCAGTGACCTGGCCGGCCGCGGGCAATCTGGGTGGCGGCGGGTTCTGCCTGTACCGTGAGCCGTTCGGGCTGGTCCATGCCCTGGACTACCGCGAGGCCGCCCCGGCCAAGGCCACGCGGGAGATGTTCATGGACAGCCAGGGCAAGGCCCGTCCCGAGCTCAGCCAGCGCAGCCTTCTGGCCTCCGGCGTACCTGGCAGTGTGGAGGGTATGCTCACCACCCTGGAGCGTTTCGGCTCGGGCAAATTCAGCCGCGAGCAGATAATCGCGCCGGCGCTGCGCCTGGCCGAGGGGGGTATGGAGGTCTCGCCCTGGCTGCACGGGGGCCTGGTCGAGGACAGCACCCTGTTCGCTCCCTGGCAGTCCAGCCGCGCCAAGTATTTCCCGCACGGCCCGGCCCTGGCCGCCGGCGACACCCTGCGCCAGAGCGACCTGGCGCGCGTGCTGCGCGAGATCGCCCTCCACGGCCGCGAGGGGTTCTATGCCGGCTGGGTGGCGGACAGCCTGGCCTCGTTCATGGCCCAGGGCGGCGGGCTGATCAGCCGGGAGGACCTGGCGGCTTACCGCTGCCGGGAGCGCAAGCCCACTGTGTTCGATTTCCGCGGCTACCGAGTGTACGGCATGCCGCCGCCCAGCTCCGGAGGCGTGGTGCTGGCCCAGATCCTGGGGCTGCTCGATCCGCTGCATCCGGAGAACGCCGGGTTCAACAGCGCCGCCTACACGCACCTGGTGGTGGAGGCCGAGCGCCTGGCCTATGCCGACCGCAACGCCCTTCTGGCCGATCCCGACTTTGTCCGGGTGCCGCTGGACAGCCTGCTGTCCAGAAGCTACCTCGACCGGCGGCGTAAGCTGATCCCGTCCGGACATGCCGGCCAAAGCGACCGGGTGGGCGCGGGGCTGCCCGAGCCGGCCCACACCACGCATTTCAGCGTGATCGACCGCTGGGGCGGGGCGGCCTCGGTCACCACCACGATCAACGGCTCGTTCGGCAACGGCGCGGTCGTGCCGGGGGCGGGTTTCCTGCTGAACAACGAAATGGACGATTTCGCCTCCGCGCCGGGACAGCCCAACAAGTTCGGGCTGCGCCAGGGCGAGGCCAACACCGTGGCTCCGGGCAAGCGCATGCTGAGCAGCATGACCCCTACCATCGTGACCCGGCCGGACTCCGCGGGCCGGGAGAGCCTCTACGCCGCCTTGGGGGCCTCCGGCGGCTCCACGATCACCACCGGGGTGGCCCAGGTGCTGCTCAACCTGACCCTGTTCGGGATGAACGTGCGCGAGGCGGTCAGCGCGCCGCGTTTCCACCACCAGCATTTCCCGGACGAGATCGTGGCCGAGCCGCGCGCCTTTTCGGAGGAGACCCGCCTGGCCTTGGAAAAGATGGGTTATCATTTGACCGGACGCGAGAACCTGGCCCACGTGCACGCCGCGGTGGTGCTGCCCGGGGGCTGGTTCGCCGGCTGGGGTGACAGCCCGCCCGTGGACCCCTGCGGTTTCTGAGCCGTTCTGAATCCCGGCCCGGCAATCCAGTCCCGGGCCGGGATCTGCTTATGGGAAGCCCGCTTTTCTCCTGAAACATCTCTTTCCCTTTCCCGCAGTCAGCTTCGCTCCTTGCCCAGGATAGTTCCCCGCCGACGGCTGCGGCCAAGAACCTCAACATAATTTCTTCAAAGATTCTTGACAGACGATCCTCGATATATTATAATCTCAATCGATAAAGTGATATATTCAAGCCACGGCAGTATGGACGTGTTCGAGAGGGTTGATTCTATGGCCGCCACAGTGGAAAGACAGGGCTCCCGGATGCACCCCGCCTGCACTCCGGGCGGGAGGGCGACCCTACGAACCTGTAGACGGCCCGGTGGAGGTGGCATGGCGTAACGCGCTCATCCAGACGCTCAACGCGTGGCGATATTGCTGTCCACCGGGCGACAATAACCAGCCCCAGTGAAAATCGCAGCAGTAATAAACGACAGCTCAGCCACGGAGAGTTCAAGATGAGTTCCAGAATAAGTCGTCCGACCCTGTTTTTACTTCTGCTTTCCATTCTTTCCCTGCCCGGTCTGTCCCGCGCCGGTGTGCCGCTCAACAATCTGCAGGGCGTGGGCGGCATCGCGTTCAACCCGCTGGCCTACGTCGCCGGGCAGAACGCCGGTGACTCCAAATCCCCGGTCAGCAAGCCGCAGTTCGGCCTCTGGTATGTGAGCCTGGATGAGGTCCAGGTGGACTGGACCGCCCTGAGCGCCTCGATCGGCCTGTTCCGCCGGGTGGAGCTGTCTTGGGGCTACGAGGTGGTGGCCCCCGCGGGGCATAACATCCACAAGCACTCGCTGGGGGCCAAAGTCCTGCTGGTGCCGGAGAATGCCGGGGGCAGCCCGGCGGTGCCGGCGGTCTCGGCCGGGGTGATCTGGAAACGGGCCTCCGGCGTGGCCGCGCCCACCGAGAACAGCAGCGCCGATCTCTACCTGGTGGCGAGCAAGCTTATCACCCAGCTTCCCCGTCCGCTGCTGCTGTCCGGCGGTCTGCTCTCCACCGAAAACCGGGTGACCGGCGTATTCGGTTTCGACGACAAGCGTGACCAGACTTTCTTCGGCAACGTGGACCTTCTGCCGCGGCCCAATCTGGCCCTCGGGTTCGAGTACCTTCAGGGTGCGGAGTTCGACGCTTTCCGCAACAGCGGCTATTGGGACCTGCACGCGGCCTGGTTCGCCGATCCCCATCTGACCCTGGTGGCGGCCTATGTGAACGCCGGAGACAAAAAATCCACCCGCCGGGTGGGCCTGGGCGACGGTCTGGTCCTGAGCGCGCAGTACGCTTTCTGAGCCTGACGCAGCCCAGAAAAAGTCAACTTGATAAGGAAAGCCCTTCTGCGGGTATTGTTCCCGGGAAGGGCTTTTCCGTTGGGAGCACTGCTGTCCGGAGCGGTCCCGGCCGACAGCCTGCTGCCCACGGCCGCCGGCCTTTAGCCGGCTGGCGTTCGCCGGAAATAACGCACCCTCTCCTCCGCGCAGGGGTATTAATCATCGACCCGGCCGTTTTCCGGCCATAATCCATTGATTTTTAATTCTATAAACTCCGGCGGGCGGTTGACACCCGCGGGGGCCGGGCTTATATTTCTGTTCCGAAAAGACGGGACGGGCCGATGGGGCGCGCCCGGAATGGGCGTGAGCGAATCCACAACCGGATGGAGTAAACGATGAAGAGGTATATGCTTGCAGCATTGCTGGCGCTGTCTTTCGGCGCCCTGGCCGCACAGGAGGAGAACCCTTTCCAGGCTGCCGCCGCTTCCGACAGCGCCGCCGCCAAGCCAGCCACGGGTCCGGACACGCGCTACGTGCAGGATGACATCGCCGCTGTGGTGGGGGACGAGGTAATCCTCGCCAGCGAGATCAAGATGGAGTTGATCACCGCGCTCCGCCAGAACCGCATCCCGATCAGCGATACGGCGGCCATTCACCAGATCACCCACCAGGTGCTGGACGAGGCGATCGCCCAGAAAGTGCTGCTCCACCAGGCCAAGGAGGCCAAGGTCGAGGTGGCGGAGGACGAGCTCAACCCGATGGTGGAGAGCCAGCTCAAGGACATGCGGGCCCAGTTTCCGAGCGAGGAGGCTTTCCAGCGCAACATCGCCGAATCGGGGCTGAGCATGGTCCAGCTTAAGGATTTCTACCGCGAAATGATGCGCGATAAACTGATGGGCCAGAATTTCCTGCGCGACCGCAGCCACGACATGCCGCGGGTCAAGGTGAGCGAGGAGGAGGCCAGGGCGCTGTTCGACGCCCAGGCCCAGCGCCCGATGCGCCCGGAAGAGGTCAAGGTCCTGCACATGCTGATCGCACCCAAGCCGGGCCAGGTGGTCCTGGACAGCGCCCGGGCCAAGATCGACTCGATCTACGCCATGTACAAGGGCGGCGCCGATTTCGCCTACCTGGCCGAAAAATATTCGGATGACCCGTCCGCCGCCGCGCGAGGCGGCGACCTGGGATTTTTCTCCAAGGGTGAGATGGTCAAGGAGTTCGAGGAGGCCGCTTTCGAGATGAAAGTGGGCGAGGTTCGCATCGTGCGCTCCAAGTACGGCTGGCACCTGATCCGGGTCGAGGCCCGCCGTCAGAAAGAGGTCCGCGCCCGCCATATCCTGGCCCAGACCGAGATTCGCGATGTGGACTGGGCCCACTCCCGTGAGCTGGCCGAAAGCCTGCGCCAGAGGGTGCTGGCCGGAGAGAATTTCTACAAGCTGGCCAAGGAGAACAGCGAGGACGCCAGCCAGCTTCCCGAAAACCCGCCCCTGCTGGAGATGGACAAGCTCGAGCAGCCGGTGATCAACGCCCTCAAGGGTGCGATGACCCCCCTGCCCGCGGACACCACCCAGCGTATCTCCGAGGTGGTCGAGGCCCGGCCCAGCGGTTACCTGGTGGTGCTGGAGATGGAGTACAAGCCGGCCGCGCCGGTGTCGTTCGAGGAGTTGCGCGACCAGTTGATCGAGCGTATCCAGCAGCAGAAAATGATCGAGGCCTATCTGCAGAAGCTGCGCGAGAAAACCTACGTGGAAATCCGTTTCAAGGACTGGAACCCCCAGGAGGGGTTCTAAGCGTGGAACCGGGAGCGAACTCCGGAACCGGATCGCCGGTGCTGGCCCTGAGCGCGGGCGATGCCCGCGGGATAGGGCCGGAGGTGCTGCTCAAGGCGGTCGCGGCCCTCAGCGGCGAGGACCTGTTCCGGCCCCTGGCCGTGGGCTGCCGCGCGGTGCTGGAGCGTGTTGCGGCGGAGCTGTGGCCGGGAGGGGCGGGCTGTCCCGAGCCGGTGGCCTCGCTGATCGGAGCCACGCTCGAGGTGGCCGCCCCGGCTGAGCTGGCCGCCCTGGAGGCTGCCGGCCCCGAGTGGCGCGCCTGGCTGCGCGCGCGCCCGGAGCTGAGCGGCGCCTGGGCCGGGCGGGCCGTGGAGAAAGCCGCTCATCTGGCCCTGGATGGAACTGCCGCGGCCATTGCCACCGCGCCTCTGGACAAATCGGCGCTCAATGCCGGCGGCTACCACTACCCCGGACACACCGAGTTGCTGGCCCACCTGGCGGGCGACTGCGAGGTGTCGATGATGCTGGCCGGGGCGGGCCTGCGCGTTGTCCCGGCCACCACCCATATCGCCCTGGCGCGCGTGCCTGGGGCGATAACCCAGAATCTGATCCTGTCCCAGTGCCGGATAATAGATTCCGCCCTGCGCTTTCTGTTCGGCATCGCCAGCCCCAGGCTCGCTGTCTGCGGGCTGAACCCGCACCTGGGCGACAGCGGGGTGGCCGGGGATGAGGACCAGCGGGTGACAATCCCGGCTGCGGAAGCGGCCCGGGTCGAGGGTCTGGGCGTGGCCGGGCCGTTCCCGGCCGACACCGTGTTCGTGCGCGCCGCCCGGGGGGAGTTCGACGCCGTGCTGGCGATGTACCACGATCAGGCCATGATCGCGATCAAGATGCACGCTTTCGGCCGCGGGGTGAATATCACCCTCGGCCTGCCTTTTGTCCGCACCTCGCCGGACCACGGCACCGCGCTGGATATCGCCGGCCGGGGCACGGCGGACAGCTCAAGCATGCAGGAAGCCCTGCGCCTGGCCGCGCTGCTCGGCCGGAACCGGGCGGCACGGAGCGCCGGATGATCACTTTCACCGATGTCGCGGCCGGCTACAAGCGCCGGGGCCGTGTCCTCGAAAACGTCAGCTTCCATATTGACAAGAGCGAGTTCGTTTTCCTGACCGGGCCCAGCGGCAGCGGCAAGAGCACCCTTCTGCGCCTGATCTACCACGACCTGCGCCCCTCCGCGGGCGAGGTGGTGGTGGCCGGTTTCAGCTCCAGTTCCCTGCCCCGCCGCCGTGTGCCCGCCCTGCGCCGCAAGCTGGGGATCGTGTTCCAGGATTTCTGCCTGCTCGAAAACCGCACCGCAGCCGAGAACGTGGCCTACGCCCTGGAGGTGACCGGCGCCTCCCGCTCGTTCATCCGCCAGCGGGTGGGACGGGTGCTGACCCAGCTCGGCCTGAGCGGCAAGGCCGATTGCTACCCGCACGAGCTTTCGGGCGGCGAGCAGCAGCGGGTGGGGATCGCGCGCGCCCTGGTGGGCGAGCCGTTCGTGCTGATCGCCGATGAGCCGACCGGCAACCTCGACCCGCAGATCAGCGAGGAGATCATGCGCCTGCTGATCGACATAAACACCCTGGGCACGGCGGTGCTGATCGCCACCCACGACTACAGCCTGCTCCAGGGACGCGAGCATTTCCGCCGCCTGCACATCGCGGGCGGACGTCTTGTCTTCGACGGGACCGTGGGCGATTTCGTCTCCGGCCCCCTGCTCTGATATAGACGGACTTTCACTTTCACCCGGGACCGCCCCCGATGCTCCGTGTGATCCGCGAGGCCCTGCTGGGATTCACCCGCGCCAGGGTCATGACCGCCTTCGCCATCGTCTCCACCGCTTTCAGCCTGCTGGTGCTGGACTGCCTGGGAGTCGTGCTCATCAACCTGAGCGCGCTCATCCGGGCCATGGAGGACAAGGTGGAGGTGGTGGTCTACCTGCGGGATGACGCGGACCGGGGCAAAGTGGGCCTGGCCGTGGAGGACCTCAGCCGCGCCCCGGGCGTGGCCAAGGTGGAGTATATCAGCAAGGACGAGGCCCTGGCGCGGTTCCGCGAGGACCTGGGCGCCGACAGTGAGCTGCTGCAGGACCTGGAGGGCAACCCCGTGCCGGCCTCGCTCTCGATCTCGATGCAGCCGGGACGGCGCGACACCCTGAGCGTGCGCAACGTGGCCGACCTGGCCGCGGCCTACCCCTTTGTCGAGGAGGTGGACTACGGCCGTGAGTGGCTGCGCAAGATGGACGTGATCCATCACGTGGCCTCGGTGGTGGGCATGGTCAGCTTCGCCGTGCTGTCGCTGGTGGCGGTGGTTCTGATCGCCAGTGCGATCAAGATCGCCATTTTCAGCCGCCAGAAAGAGATATTCATCATGAAGATCGTCGGGGCGACCAACGGCTACATCCGGCGCTCCTTTCTGCTGGAGGGTTTCCTCAAGGGTGCGCTGGGCGGGTTGGTGGCCTCGGGCCTGATCTTCGTGATCCTCGAACTGTTCAACCGCCGGGTCTACCGCCTGGCCCCGTTCCCGGACGAGTACTTCCTGTACACGGTCACGGCGGGCGCCCTGATGGGGTTGGTTGGGAGCTGGATTTCCCTGGGCCGCTACCTGAGACGGGTCTGACCGTGCGGGCGACGAGCCACCAGAGCCGGAGCACGCGATGAGAAAACGCCCGAGCAGCGCCGGCGCATGCCTGGCCGCCGGGGCCTGCCTGCTGCTGGCCCTGGCCCTGCCGTTGCGCTTGAGCGCGCAGACCGGCACGGTCAAGCAGGCCGAGGACAAGATCAACAGCTCGCGCAGCCAGTTGCAGAAGCTGGAGAAAGAGATCCAGGCCGGGCACGAGAAAGCCCAGGGCCTGGAAAAACAGGAACAGAGCGTGCTGCGCCAGATACGCGACATCGAGCGCGGCATCGACCGCTCGCAGCGCACCCTGGCTTCGCTCAACGGCGAAATCGGCGAGCTGAACAACGAGATCAGCTTCCTAAGCCGCCAATTAGACAAGTGCGGCCGTCAGCTCGCCCAGAAGAAAGCCATCCTCAACCGCCGCCTGCGGGGCATCTACAAGCGCGGCCGCCTCCATTCCCTGGCCGTGATCTTCGGCAGCCACTCTTTCACCGACCTGCTGCGCCGTTTCAAGTACCTCACCCTGATCGCCACCCAGGACAAGCGCCTGGTGCGCGAGGTGGGCGGGCTGCGCCAGAGTTATAGCCAGTACAAGCTGGCCGGCGAGCGCAAGTTGGCCCTGCGCCTGACCCGCCGCGCCGAGCTGGAGCGCGAGAGCCGTCAGCTCGCGAGCCAGGAGAACGAGCGCCAGAAGCTGCTCAAGGATGTCAAGGCCCAGCGCGCCGAGGTGCTCAAGTCGCTGGAGGAGCGCAAGGCAGAGGCCGAGCGGTTCCGCGAGATGATCGCCGAGTGGGAGCGCAAGCGGCGCGAGGCGGCCGAGGCCGCCCGCCGTCAGGGCAAAACCCTGCCGCCCGAGGTGGCGCACCTGAGCGGGCGCAAGGGCGGCCTGAGCTGGCCCGTGGCCAAGGGCACACTCCTGCGCGGGTTCGGCCCCTACACCGACCAGATCACGCGCACCCGGGTGATCAACAACGGCATCGACATCCAGGCCAACGAGGGCGAGAGCGTCAAGTGCGTGGGCGGCGGCGTGGTGATGCGCGTGGAGTGGTACCGCAGCTACGGCAAGATGGTGATGATCGACCACGGGGGCGGAGTGTACAGCCTGTACACGCACCTGAGCGATGTGTTCGTGGCCGAGGGCGCGACAGTGACCGAGGGCCAGGTGATCGCCAAGGTGGGCTCCACCGGCTCGTTAGAGGGGCCGCTGCTGCATTTCGAGATACGCGAGGGCGCGCGTGCGGTGGACCCGCGCACCTGGCTCAAGCGCGGCATGTAGGGGGAAGAGGGTTTGGCCGGAAAAGCGAAAGAGGCGCTCCGGGGTCCGGGGCTGACCGAGCTGCTGGACAAGGGGCCCGAAAGCGGCCGTCTGCTGGGCGCCCTGGCCGGGGGACGGCTGGGCGGGACGCTTCTGTTCCACGGGCCGGACGGCGCGGGTAAGAGCAGCCTGGCTTTCTACCTGGCCGCGGCGCTCAACTGCCGCGAGAGCGGGGGCCGCGGAGCGCCCTGCGGGGTCTGCGACTCCTGCCGCAAGGTGGAGCGTCTGGCGCACCCGGATGTGATCTGGATCCCGCCCGTGCCGGGCTCGTTCTACAAGAACGGCCGCCTGGACGAGGAGCGCCTGGCCGAGGTCTACGAGCAGAGGCGGCAGGCCCCCTGGCTGGATTTGCGCTTCCCAGAAAAGAGCGAGCATCATCTCGGCGCGGTGGCGCGGGTCCGCGCGGAAGCGGAAAAAAGTTGCTATGAGGGCCGCAATAAAGTATTTATAATGACCGGTGCGGAAAAACTGCGCCTGGAGGCGGCCAACGCGCTGCTGAAATTGCTCGAGGAGCCGCGCGCCGGAGTGTGGCTGATCCTCTGCACCGAGCGCCCTTCGGGCCTGTTGCCCACGATCCTCAGCCGCTGCCAGCGTCTGCGGGTGCGGCGCCCTGGGCGGGCGGCGGCGCTCGGGGTGCTGTGCGGGCGCTTCGGGCAGGAGGAGTCCACCGCGGCCGAACTGCTGGCCCTGGCGGACAGTAACCTGAGCCTGGCGTTCCGCCTGCTGGACCAGGAATCCCTGGACCGTCAGCGCGAGTGGATCGGCGCGGTGTTCGAGGCCGTGCTGGCGCGGGGCATGGAACCGTCGTTCAGCCTGCTGGAGGACCGCAGCGGGCCGTTTTATAACCGTGGCGATTTCGAGCGTTTCGCGGCCGGACTGACCCAGGGGCTGCGGGACGCTCTTGTGATGCGCCTGGGCGGGCCGCAACCCGCGGCAGCGAACCGGGCTCTATGTGACTTTTCCGAAAGAACGGTCGACGCCGCCTCCCTCACCGGGCTTCTGGGACGGATGGCGGGCCTGGGAGATGACCTCGGGCGGAACGTGAACCTGAGGCTTCTGGGCTGGTCGATTATCGCCGATATGAGAAAGGCCGTGGGGATCGAGCATGGAGATGATTGAGGTGCAGTTCAAGGGCGAGCGCCGGGAATATTTTATCAACCGGGCCAACGTGCAGTTCGAGCTGGGCGACTACCTGATCGTGGAGGTCGACCGGGGCGAGGACATGGGCCGTGCCGTGCAGCGGGATGTCACCCCGGACCGGAAGAAGACCGAGAACCGGAAAAGCGATTTCGGCGAAGTGCGCCGCCGCGCCTCCCAGGACGAGATCAACCGCTTGGAGTCGATCACCTACCGCGAGATGGAGGCCCTGCAGATCTGCCACCACAAGGTGGAGGAGCACGGCCTGAACATGAAGCTGGTGGATGCCGAGTGGCAGTTCGACGGGAATAAGGTGAGCTTCTATTTCACCGCCGAGAAACGCGTGGATTTCCGTCAGCTGGTCAAGGACCTGGCCTCCATTTTCAAGACCCGCATCGAGCTGAAGCAGATCGGGGTGCGCGACGAGGCCCGCCGTCTGGGCGGCTGCGGCCGTTGCGGCTACCGTCTGTGCTGCACCACGTTCCTGGGTGATTTCGAGCCGGTGACCCTGCGTGCGGCCAAGGAACAGCGACTGCCGCTCAACCCGGCCCAGATCAGCGGCATCTGCGGCCGCCTGATGTGCTGCCTGATGTTCGAGCGCGATTTCTACAAGAGCCAGTCGAAGAAATTCCCGCGCGAGGGCAAGGACTACGAGAACTGCCGCGGGGCGCGCGAGCGGGTCTCGGGGGTGGATATTTTCAACGAGACGGTCGAGGTGCGCAACGCCGAGGGTGTGCGGCGCAAGATCCCGCTCTCGGAGTTCAACCGCTCCTACCAGGAGTGCGGCTGCCGTCCGGGCAGCGGCACGTTCTGCCGCCCGTGCCAGCCGAAGGAGGAGGGCGAGGAAGCGGAGGAGAACCTGGACCGTCCGGAGTGAACCGGTTCCTGTTTCGCGGTGAATGACTGGAGGACACGCCGAGGCGTGTCCTTTTTGTTTCCATTCCAGGACGCTCCGGGGGGGGCGCCGGCCGCCCCTGCGGCACTTCCTCCTGTAACCGAAATCGGGCACGGCGCGCCGTGGCCAAATGACTGTGTTGTTCTCTTGGTTACGGCCAAGAGAACCAGAAGCCAAGGGGGCCGCGAACTCGTCCCAGCCGCGCCTCCGTTTCCGCCTCGGGTGCTTACGGCACTACGATTCCGCTGCTGAGTCGCAGCGGCGTCGCTGCCGCGAATCGCCGCCCAGCCACGGCTCAGCTGCGGGCAGGGCCGTTTCGCTCGCTCTTGCACGCTGCCTTGGCGGGAGGCTCAAACATGCGCGGCCCCCAAAGACAAAACCCCCGGCGCTGTATCGTGCCAATGTCCTGAATGCCGAAAAACAAAACGCCTCAAATTTTGTATAGGCCTTGAGCTGCCATTCCGGCGTGTCTGAATCCGCTGTCAGGCTTTTGCTGTCGCATTGGCAGTGCGCGCATGATGCTCTTTCCCCGGTGTGCCGGTCTGTCGGGTTGTTTATCTGTGCAATGTCTTGCAGAATAATCAATTAGACAACGAAAAATTTTGTGGCACGCGGGTTGCTTTTTCCAGGAGTGTTCCAGTCAGCCGAACGGATGATTGCTTAAACCGCCGGAGCGACAAGTCCGGATAAACCTGGAGGAGAGTATGACGCTGTTGAGCTACACACCCGCGGCCCGGGTCTTCTGGCCCGAACTCGAAACCTGCCGCAGCATGCCGCAGACAGAGCGTGAGCTGAGTGTGAGGGTGGACCTTCTGGAGGAGGAGAACCGCTATGTGCTGAGCGCCGAGCTTCCCGGTGTGCGGCCCGAGGACCTGAAAGTCTCGCTGGAGAAAGGCCGCCTGAACTTGAGCGGCGAGAAGAAGGACCCCTTGGCGGAGTCGAAAGCCGCGGCCTTGCGCTCCGAGCGCCGCTATGGAAGTTTCAGCCGCTCGTTCGAGCTGAACGGCCTGGTGGATGAGGCGCGGGTGGAGGCCTCGTTTGCCGACGGCGTGCTGAGCCTTTCGCTGCCCAAGCACGAGAGCCAGAAGCCGCGCCAGGTCGAGATAAAAATCAAATAACCTTTCACGCAGAGCTAAAATTTCCACCAAGGCGCGACCCTGACCCGGTTGCGCCTTGATTTTTATACGCCATAAACACTTGAAAAAAAACAGCGCCTCGTGTAAGCTTGCGACAGGCCGGCAGCCCAGCGTTCCGGTAAGCGAACCCGCCCACCCACCCCAGCGAGGCAGCCCTGATGATCCGACCCCAGCTCCAGCGCCCAGCCTTTGCCTCAGTCCTTATCTTTCTCCTCAGCCTCGCCTCCGGTTGCGGTGAGGAGGCGCCCGGCCCGCACTGGTGCCTGCGGACCGGCGCGGGTGACGCGCTCTGGGACACCCTGGACACCTCCGGCCTCCTGGAGGAGAACTACCTGGACCAGGGGGTGGAAAAGCCCTGTCTGGCGCTCTACGCCGACAGCGGCGCGCGGCTGAACCTTTCCAGCCCGGCGCTGCCTGTTTCGGCCGGGGCGAGTGTGGCGTTCAGTTTCGCCCTGGAGCGGGACGGGGCTGGCGGGCAGATGTTCGAGGCCCGTCTTGAGCTGTACGATCAGAGTGACAGCCTTCTGGCCGACAGTCTACTGTTCAGCTCGCTCACCCGGGAGAGAGAACCCGGCGCGGGCCTCAGCCGCCGCTGGACCGAGTACACCCGCTCCCTGAAAGTCCCGGCTGGCGCAGCTAAAGCCCGCCTGCGGCTGACCAGCGCGCCGTCGCAGGGTGTTGTCCGCCTGGGCCGGACCGCGTTCCTCGAGGGCGAGGGCTGGCTGGGTGAGGCGGCCACCTTTTCGAGCTGGCTCGGCCGGAACCCCGCCGAGCGCTATGGTTTCACCGCCGGGCGTTACATCGAGCCGCAGGGCGCGCCCCAGCCGTCCGCCGTGGAGAGCGGAACCGGGCTTATCGTATTCGAGCGCAAGGGCCTGGTGGATGCCTGGCCCTATTCGCTGCCCCGCCCGGACGACATCCGTCCGGCGTTCCAGGAAACTGTCCCGCGGGCCACAACGGCGCCGTTCGCCTTCGGGGTCCGGGCCTTGGAGGACCTGTCCTCGGTGGAGATCAGCCTGGGCCGTCCGTTCAGCGGCGAGCACGGCGAGCTCCACACCCGGCCCAGGCTCTACCAGGCCCGTTTCGCCGCCACCCGCCTGGAGGGGAGCTGGAGCCGCGAGTTCGGCCCGCGCGCCCGGCTCCTGGAGCGCCCGCGTCTCAAACCACTGCCCGCGGGGGAGGCCCGCTTTTTCTGGATCGATGTCCCGGTGCCGGAGAACGCCGCCCCCGGTGTCTACGAAAGCGCGGTGCTGCTCAAGGCCCCCGGCCATGCCGCGCTGAGCGTCCCGCTGCGGATCGAGGTGCTGCCGGTCACTGTCCCCGCGCTCTGGCCGGATTCCCTTCCCAAGGTCGGTTTCTACTACTACCCGCCGCTGGACAACCCCCAGCAGATGGAACTCCAGTTGCGCGACATGGCGGCCCACGGGTTCACCTCCCTATCCCTGGGCGGCGCGTTCGTGACCCGCACCGGCGAGTACTACCTGGCCCTGGACCTGGCCCGCGTGCGCCAACTTCACACGCTGTTCATGCTGATGCGCCGCTGCGGGTTCGACCATCCTACCCCGTTCTACGTGGCCGACCTTCCCAAGCGCCTGAACCTCCCCGAGAGCGCCGGGAAATGGAGCGAGCAGGACAAGCTCCTCTATGCCCGGGCGGTGCGCATGATGGACGACACGGCGCATAACTGGGGCTGGCCGCAACTTCTGTTCTTCCCGGTGGACGAGCCGTCCAACGAACCCGAACGTATGGCCCTGGCCCGGCTGACCCTGGGCATCCTGCGCGGCATGAACGGTGTCCGCACCCTCTGCGACCTCAACTCGCCCTCCTCCATCCAGGAGCTGTCACAGTACCTGGATGCCGTGGTGATGCAGATCAGCAGCGTGAGCCCACAGACCCTGGATTTCGTGCGCCAGAACAAGGCCGCCCCGTATTTTTACCTGCCCTGTTTCGGCTCCTCGGACATGGGCGCGGATGCGGTCTGCCACCGGGTGATCCCCGGCTGGTTCCTTCCCCGGACCGGCGCGTGCGGTATCTACTATTTCGCCTACCAGGCAGTGACCGGTGACCCGTACGATGAACTGGACGGCGCCCAGCGCGACTGGTGCGCCGCCTACCCGGGCCAGGAGGCCGAGGAACTCTGCCCCTCGCCCGAGTACCAGGGCATCCGCCGGGGTATCGAGGACCTGCACCTGGTCCTCCTGGCTCGCAGCTTGGCCGCAGCCTGCCGTGCCGGCCAGAACCCGACCGCTGTGCAGGCTGCGGATTCAGCCGTGCAGAGTCTCGAACGGATAATGAGCCAGATCGCGCCGGATGGGGACGGGGTGATGCGTCAGCTGCGGGTCAGCCCGGACCCGTACCTGGCCGAGGCGTGGCGTCAGGAGCTGCTGCAGGGGATCATGGCCATGCAGAGGGCTCTCGGCCGGTAGGACCGCCGGGGGGCCGGCGGGGCGCAAGGCGCCCGGCGGGCCGCGCGGGGGAACTGAGGTTTGCGGGAAAGGTCGGGTTCGGCTGGAGCGCCGGGCTTTGCCACGTCGCCCGGGCCTTCCCGCGCGGCCGGCCCCGCGTTTACGCGGCGCCGGCCCCCCGGCAGGCCGACCGGCCTCACCGCGTGCCCGTGAAACTCTCCAGGCTCAGGCCCCGCTCATCCCAGCGTACGTAGCTGAAATGCGTGCACCAGTCCCCGCTGTTGAAATACAGGCCGTTTTCGAACTGACGGCAGTCGGGCTGGTGGGTGTGGGCCAGCACCACGGCGCTCAGGTTGCGGCCGGAGTCCAGCAGGGCCTGGCCGGTGCGGGCCGAGGCCTCCACGCGGGCGGGCTGACGGTGGTTGGTGTACTTGCGGCTGGTGCGGCTGGTCAGGCGGGCCAGGGCGTAGCCCCAGTCCGGGTGGATCAGGCGGAAAAGGAAGATAAGGAACGGGTTGCGCAGGAGTTTCTTCAGGATTTTATAGCCCGTGTCCCCAGGCCCGAGGCCATCCCCATGCGTGGCCAGGACACGCTGCGGCGTGGGGGCTTTCCGCTCCAGAAGGAGCCCGTCCCGCACCAGGGTCACGCCCAGCGTGCGACTGAAAAGCTCGCCCAGCCAGAAATCGTGGTTTCCCCCCACATACAGGCAGCGCACGCCTCCGGCCGACAGACGGTCCAGGGCGGAAAGCACGCGAAGGTAGCGCGAGGGGAAAACGCTCCTGTACTCGAAATAGAAATCGAACAGGTCGCCCAGGATCACCAGGGTCTCGCAATTGTCCCCGGCCCAGTCCAGGAATTCGAGCACGCGGGCGCTGCGTTCGCGCGCCTCGGGGGTTGCTTCGCTGTCCAGGTGGGCGTCGCTGAAAAACAGCACGCGCTCCTTTTCACCCAGTTCCAGTTCCAGGCAGGGCGGAAAAGTTATTTTGCTGCCCGCAGGCATCCATCCTCCGTCGTAATCGGTGTTTGAGCTCCTCAAAACTTAGCGCTTTCCCCCGCCACGGGCAACTGATTTGGCCGAAGCATGGATTGACTCGCGGGATTAACCTTTAATAAAGCGCGCCGGGTTTTTATATTATGTATGCCGAGGACTGAAAATTCCCACCTGTCCGCGCGTGAGCGGGCTGGACCACAGGAGAGTGTTTTGAGCTTTTTGACAGCACTGGCCCCGATTCTTGTTTCGGCCGTGGCTGGCGCAGTCCCGGTGAGCGTGAGTCTTTCCGACAGCCTGGTCCCCCAGGGTGGGATCTTCTGCCTGGAGGTGCGAGGCAGCGGGCAGACCGATACGGTTGCGGTGAGCTTCGACGGCGCCCCGGCGCCGGTGGTCCGCGAGGGCGACCGGTGTTACGCTCTGCTGGGAGTGGACATGGAGGCGCGTCCCGGACGGCGTCCGGTCCAGGTCCGCTTGGGGCAGGGGCCCGAGGCGAAAACCGTGCGGCGCTGGGTGCGGGTGGTGGACGGTAAATTCCCGGTGCAGAGGGTCACCCTCCCACCCGAAAAAGTGTTCCCGGACACGGCGGCCCAGGCCCGGATAAAACGGGAGGATGCCTACCGGGACAGTTGCTGGTCGCGCTGGGAGAACCGGCGCTACTGGAGCGACCGGTTCATCGCGCCCATCGATGGACAGATGAACCGCTTCGGCAACCGCAGGATACTCAACGGTGCACCGCGCAGCCCGCACACCGGGGTGGATATCACTGCCGAGTCCGGCACACCGGTGAAAGCCACCGCCGCCGGGCGGGTGATCGCGACCGGGGATTTCTTTTTCAGCGGCAACAGTGTCTATATCGACCACGGTTTCGGTCTGATCAGCATGTATTTCCACCTCAGCCGGGTGGATGTGGCGCAGGGAGATACGGTTGGGCAGGGCCAGGTGATCGGTGCGGTTGGGGCCACGGGGCGGGTCAACGGAGCGCACCTCCACTGGGGGATACGCTACCGCAACGCCCGGATCAACCCGAAGAGCCTGCTCGATCTGAGACTGGAATGAACCGGGAGGGACTGTGCCGTTCGAGACAAGCTCGCAAATAACGGTGCGCTACGCCGAGACCGACCGCATGGGTGTTGTTTACCACGCCAACTATCTGGTCTGGATGGAGGTGGGCCGGACCGATTTCCTGGCCGAGCTGGGTTTCCCTTACGGGGAGCTGGAGGAGAGCGGGGTGCTGTTCCCCCTGTGTGAGACCTCGATGCGGCTGCTCGGCCCCTGCCGTTACGAGGACCGTCTGACCGTTGTCACCCGCCTGACCCGCCTTCAGAGCCGCAAGGTGGTGTTCGGGTACCGCGTGCTCAAGGCCGAGGAACTGATGGTCACTGGAGTGACCGAGCATATCTGCACGGACAGACTGATGAAAGTGCGCAAGCTGCCACCCGATCTGTACGAAGCGCTGGACCGTGCACTGGATCGCACGGATGAGAAGTTGACAGCCGGCAGCCTGGAAAGGACCGGCCATTAGCAGTCGCACCCCCGGATGCCCTGGAGGGCTTATCTAAATGACAGGGGGGAATAAAATGATCGGGGGACTGTTTACATTGATCCTGCTGGCGCTGGCCGGTTGCTCGGTCCTGCGCAGCGGCCGGGATGCCGGGGCGGGCGCAGTGGCCTACGGGGCCAGGATCGCCGCCCTGCAAACGGCGCGGACCGGAGCGCTGCTGGGCAAGGGCACCTACAAGGGCAGCCGCAAGGCTGTCACCTGGACCGGTGACCGCACGGTGGATGGCACCCAGGCCACGCTCGACTTTCTCGGCCTGGGCGAGCGCCAGGTGCCGCCGGATGTGCTCGAGCGCCTGCCGGACCAGATGCTGGATACTCTTACCGCGCTCCAGTTCGTCCCGGCCCTCGGCCAGACCGAACGGGTGGTGATCGCGAGCCCAGACTCGCGCTGGGAGGGCGAGCTGTTCTACCGGGCGCCGGTCGAGCGCCCGCTGGAGGTGCAGCTGGACGGGCCGGTCGAGCTGATCGTGATCAGTATGGTCTGTTTTCCGGCCGGGCCTGCCTCGCCCCTGGAAAAGGCCACCTACACCGTGCTGGTGCGTGAGGACGAGAGCAATCTGGGCGAGGTGCGTTTCGAGACCCTGCCCAACAACCAGAACGGCATCTACGGCCAGGCCGGGGTGCGGGTCTCGTACCCGGGGGTTTTCGTGGTCAAGACCTTGCCCGGCGTCCACAGCTATAAGTTCAGCGTGCGCAGTGAAAGCGGGGCCGGGACGGCGCTGTGCGCTTTTTTCCTGCCCCGTTACGACCGTGGCTCCGCAGTGCCCGCGCCGCCGGCCGGGACCGGACGCTGAAATACCGATACAGGCCAATTCTTCTGAAAGGCGATTTCTCCGATGATACTAAGCATGACCGGGTTCGGACGGGCCGACACCACTTTCGAGGGCGGGACATTCACGGTCGAGGTGCGAAGCGTCAACCACCGCTTCACCGACATTTCGATCCGCCTGCCGCGCGCGCTGAACAACCTGGAGTCCCTGGTGCGCGAGACAATCAAGGCCCGCGTGCAGCGCGGCTCGGTAAGCGTGAACGTGAACTGGGAGCGCGCCGAGGACAGCGACCGTCTGCCCACGCTCAACGAGCCCCTGCTGCTGCGCTACCGTCAGATTCTGCAGCGGATGAGCCAGCTGGGGGTGGAGGGCGAGCCGAACCTCGACACGCTCTGCCGTCTGCCCGAGATTTTCAGCCTGCAGGCGCGCGAGGTGGATGAGCAGGCCGCCCGTCCCGTGCTCGAGGCCGCTTTGAACGAGGCCCTCGACCGTCTGGTCGAGATGCGCGGCCGCGAGGGGGACAACCTGGCCGCCGACATCCTGGCCCGCCTGGGGAGCATGTCCGCGGTGATGGACGAGATCGCCGTGCAGGGGCCGCAGCGCCTGGAGCGCCTGACCGCCCGTCTGCGCGAGAAAGTCACCGCCGCCCTGGAGGGCGTGGCCGAGCCGGACCCGGCCCGCCTCGTCCAGGAGATCACGATCTATGCCGACAAGTGGGACATCAGCGAGGAGCAGGTGCGTTTCCGCAGCCACCTGGAGGCCCTGCGCCAGGCCCTGTCCCAGGGCGGCGCGGTGGGACGGCGTCTGAATTTCCTGATCCAGGAGCTGAACCGCGAGGTCAATACAGTGGGCTCCAAAGCCAACGACGCCTCCATCGCACAGTTGGTGGTGGGGCTGAAAGAAGAGCTGGAGCGTATCCGCGAGCAAGTGGAGAACATGGAGTAGCCGCTGCGGGCCCTTGACTTTCACTGCAACAGGAGGCTTCGGGATGGAGCTGGGCGGGTTCAGGCTGGCAGGCGGCGGCAAGGCGTCTCTGCTCGAATTTTTCAACCGTCCCGCGCCGCGTGAAGTTCCGGCCGGGATGTGGAAACGTCTGGTCAACCCGCTGGCGCTGATCGTGCTCCTGGTCATGACAATTTTCGGCGCTCTGGCCGCGGTCGCGAAATATATGGGTTCCCCCATGCGTTGGCAGGAGTGCGCGCCGTTCTTTCTGCCCCTCGTCTGGGCGCTGTTTTCGCTGCTGCACACCCGCACTATCCTGGCCCGGGGACGGTTGGCCGAGGGCTATGTGTCCGGGATGCAGAAAATCCAGATGAAAGAGGGCAATTACCGCCGGCTGTTCGTGGTCTGGGTGAAGCTCGGCCCGGGGGGGCCGGGCAGCGGGTGCACATTGTATGACGTGGTGGACCACGCCAGCGTGGAGTATTTCGAGAAAGCGTGGGTCCTGGGCGAGCCGGTGGCGGTGCTGCACACACCGGGGCTTTGGCCCGGCGCGCTTCTGCCAGGCAAGATCAACGCTGGAGCCTTGTTCCAAAAAGACACGGATAACGAGCTGCGACACACGGAGCGGATTCGATAGAGGCAAGCATGCCTGAAAGGGAAACGGTGACCGAACAGACTTGTCCGGGTTTGGATACAGGCCGGGCGCGGCCGGAGGAGATCCGTCTGGTGATAGTGATAACCGCGCCCAGCGGGGCGGGCAAGACCACGGTGATCCGCCGCCTGTTGGAGTCCGACAGCCGGCTGCACTACTCGGTCTCGGCCACCACCCGGCCGCGGCGCGACAGAGAGGTGGAGGGGAAGGATTACTTTTTCCTGGCTGAGGGTGAGTTCCGTCAGCGGCTGGAGGCGGGCGAGTTCGCCGAGTGGGCCGTGGTGCACGATCATCTCTACGGCACCCTGAAAAGCCAGATCGAGCAGAACCTGTCCGCGGGCAGGCACGTGGTGATGGACGTGGATGTGCAGGGGGCGGAGCAGTTGCGCCACACCTGCCGCGCCGGGGTGTTCATCTACCTGGCCCCGCCCAGCATGGAGGAGTTGGAGCGACGCCTGCGCTCCCGCGGCACTGAGGACCCGGCCACCCTGGAGCGCCGTCTGGCCAACGCCCGCGAGGAGATCCGCCGCCTGCCGTATTTCGACTACCTGGTGCTCAATGATGACTTGGAGCGAAGCGTGGCCGCGGTGCGGGCCATAATCGAGGCCGAGGAGCACCGCGTGAAACGCCTGGCCGACCCCTACGCCGTGGTGCGAAGTCTACTGTACGAGAAATGAGCCGGGGCCGTGGGGTTTGCTTAAAGCCCTCGCCGTGATATAGGGGCACGGCATGCCGTGCCCGACAGATTTTGGGACGCACCCGCGGGTGCGTGCGGCATCGGTTTTAATCCCCTCTTAAAAGAGGGGTGGCCCCCGCTTCAGCGGGGGACGGGGTGTGTAAAGAAAAACCAATGAATGACTGAAGTGAAACCAGACCAGCCGTCTTGTTTTACGGCGGGAGGTGCATACATGTATAAACAGTTCGCCGGACGGCGTATCCTGGTGGGTCTGAGCGGCGGGATCGCCTGCTACAAGAGCTGCGACCTGGTCAGCCGTCTGGTCCAGGCCGGAGCCGAGGTGCGGGTTCTGATGACCCGCAACGCCTGCGAGTTCGTGGCCCCGCTCACGTTGCAGGCCCTGTCCGGCCACCCGGTCTACACGGGCACTTTCGCCCCGGCCGACCCGGGCGGGATCGACCACGTGCGGCTGGCCGATTTCGCCGAGCTGCTGGTCGTAATCCCGGCCACGGCCAATATCCTGGCCAAGATGGCCCACGGGATCGCGGATGACCTGCTCTCCACCACCTACATCTCGTGCGACTGCCCGACCCTGGCCGTGGTGGCGATGAACACCCGTATGTACGAGCACCCGGCCACACGCGCCAACCTGGAGCTTCTTAAGCGCCGCGGCGTGCACCTTCTGCATCCCGAGAGCGGCTACCTGGCCTGCGGCACGGAAGGCACCGGGCGGCTGCCGGACCGCGAGCGGATCATGGAGAAAATCGCCCAGGTGCTGGGCGCGGCCGAGACCCTGGAGGGCCTCATTGTACTGGTCACCGCGGGTCCGACCCGTGAGGCGCTCGACCCGGTGCGCTATATCAGCAACCCCTCCAGCGGCCGGATGGGTTTCGCCCTGGCCCGCGCCGCGGTGCGCCTGGGGGCCGCGCGGGTGGAGTTGATCACTGGCCCGGTAAGCCTGGACACCCCGCTGGGAGTGGAGCGCATGGACATAGTGAGCGCGGAGCAGCTTTTCGCCGCGGTCCAGGCCCGCGCCCCGCAGGCGGATATTGTCGTGATGGCGGCCGCGGTGGGCGACTGGACTCCGGAGGGGCCGCAGGCGCATAAAATCAAGAAATCCTCCCCGGACGCGGAACTCACGCTGCGCCTGCGCCAGAGCCCGGACAGCCTGGCCTGGGCCGCGCAGCACCGCAAGAGCGGCGCCACAGTGGTGGGCTTTGCCGTGGAGACCGCGGATGAGGAGCGCAACGCCCTGGACAAGCTGCGCCGCAAGGGGATCGACCTGATCGTGGTCAACAATCCGCTCGAGATGGGCGCGGGTTTCGCCGTACAGACCAACCGGGTGACAGTGCTGGACTCTGCCGGCGCGCGGACCGAATTGCCCCTGCTGGACAAAGATGAGGTGGCCGCGCGGGTGCTGGAGCTGGCGGCAGCGCGGCACGCCGGGAAAGGCAAGCCGTGAGCGGGGATACGGACATCCGTGATCTGGCCCTGGCCTGGCTCAAGCAGGTCCAGGCCGCGGGCGAGACTTTCGTGTTCCTGCCCGAGGCCGGAAAGACCCCGGCCACAGCCCCGCAGCCGACACAGGCAAACCCGGCAGTCGAGGCTGCGCAGGCCGGTCCCGCGGACGAGGCGGCACGGACAGTCGAACCGTCTGAAGTGAAACAGCCCATAGCCTCTCCGGATACGCAGCCGCAGGCCGCGTCAACGCCAGAGGAGTCCCTGGAGGCGTTTGGGAAACGGATTTCGGGCTGCAAGCTCTGCGAGCTGCACAAGGGGCGGACCAATTTCGTGTTCGGCGCGGGCGACCCGCAGGCCGACCTGATGTTCGTGGGCGAGGGCCCGGGCGCCGAGGAGGACCGTCAGGGCCTGCCTTTCGTGGGCGCGAGCGGCCAGCTCCTGACTAAGATCATCGCCTCGGTCGGTTTCCGGCGCGAGGAGGTGTATATCGCCAACATGGTCAAGTGCCGCCCACCCGGCAACCGTGACCCGCTGGAGACCGAGATCGCCGCCTGCAACCCCTATCTGCTGCGGCAGATCGAGCTGATCCGTCCCAAGGTGATCGTGACCCTGGGCCGTCACAGCGCCTATTTTTTCCACGGCCGCCAGGACTCGATGCGTGCGCTGCGCAGCCGGGTGGTCAGCTATAACGGGATCAGCGTGGTGAGCACCTATCACCCGGCGGCCCTGTTGCGCAACCCGGAGTACAAGCGCGACACCTGGGAGGACATGCTCCTGGCCCGCACCGAGTACGACCGTCTGGGCGGACGGCCCTCCAGCGGGGAGGTGTTCCGCCCGCCGAAAAAAGAGTGAGTGTAAGACCGAATCATGGTTCACCCCCCTCTGCTGTCTTAAGTGCCTATGTCCCGATTACGCGCCCAACGCTCTGGCCGGGGCGCACCCAAAGCCTGAACGGTAATGACGAGGTGGGGGAAATGGCTTCGACAGGCAAAGCGGTGTCCAAACTGGTGATCGGTCTGGTGACTTTTATCGGTCTGCCGCTGCTGGTCTGGGGCGGCGACATGGGCGCTTTTCTCCGTGAGCCGGCCCGTCTGTGGTATGTTGTGTTCACGGTGGTGCTGCACACCCTGATCGTTATCCGGCTGCCGGATTCCGGACGCTGGACCCGAGGCGAGCGCACCGTGAGCCGTCAGCGGCTGGCGATATTCCTTCTGATGCTCCTTTCGCTGGCCCTGATGCCGCTGGCCCCCTGGTGCGACCGCCGGGGCGTGCTGGTGCTGGGCGGCGGTGAGACTCTGCGCTGGGTGGGTCTGAACGCATACTGTCTGGGTATCTGGATCACCCACTGGGCCGAGGCCACGCTGGGCCGTCAGTTCAGCGTGGAGGTGACGATCCAGGAGGGGCATACACTCGTAACCGGCGGGCCGTACCGCTGGCTGCGCCATCCGCGCTACAGCGGGATCATTCTCTACATGGCCGGGGTGGCGCTGACTTTCCGTTCCTGGCTCGGGCTGGCGCTGGTGGGTGGGATGGCCCTGGTGCTGCTCTGGCGCATCCGGGACGAGGACCAGCTTCTGCACGAGCAGTTCGGGGCCGAATGGGAGGCCTGGGCCGCCCGGACCAAGAAGCTGGCGCCGTTCGTGT
>JAJFUG010000054.1 GCA_021372515.1 bacterium | reverse complement strand
GTGGACGGCAAGCTCGTGCTCGATTTCACCGGCCAGGACAGCCTGATGGCGCACCTGGATGCCGCGGGCATGGACGGGCCGGTGGTGATAAGCCTGGGCAACGACCACTCCCTGCACTACGAAACCGCCCTGGCCCGTGCGTTCGGCCTGCCGGTGGACACCAGCGAGGTGATCGACGGCAAAGCGATAATCGGCCCGCCGGTGGGCCCCAGGCTGGATGAGCTGTTCATGGAGGGCCTGCGCCAGATACGCACGCACTGGGATGAGCGCGGCTGGCGCCAGGAAATGGTGGTGTTGATCTACGACGAGCCCACCGAGAGGCTCCTGGAGCGCTGCAAAAACCGCTACGACCTGCTCAAGAAAGCCACACCGGAGACCCGGGTCTACGGGGTGGTGATGAACCGCCGCGACTGGGCCGAGAGCATGACCGACCAGTGCGACAGTTTCGTCTCGGACGGCGAATTCACCGGCTGCATGGAGGCCGCCCAGCAGATGGGCAAGGATTTCTGGGTCTACTCGTTCCCCCTGGGCGCGGTCCACACCGCGCGCTACGACATGGGGGCGCTGCCCTGGCGCGTGGAAGCCCAGGGGACATTTTTCTGGATGTACGACTACTGGGGCTACGATCCGGACGGCTGCGCGGTGTACCGCAACGACTCCGACCCGGAGCACCCGGTGCGCTCGACCGCCTGGGAGGGTGTGCGCGAGGCGGTGGATGACCTGCGCTATTTCGCCACGGCCGAGCGGGCCATCGCCCGCGCCCGGGGCGACCGCAAGGCCGTGTCCAGCGAGAGTCTGATGGCCCTGCGCGAGTCGGTGGAACCCACCCGCCGTCAGCGCGTGGCCCGGGGCGAGGACCACGACGAGGTCAGCGTGCTGGACCAGTACAACGAGCCGCAACGCATCCGCGACGAGCTGATCTCGATCATACTGTCGTTGCAGCAGCCCTGAGCGGCGATTCCTCTAATCTCAACGAAGGAGGCGAAATGCCAGGAACTCACAGAATCAAGCGGCGCGACATGCTGAAGGGCCTGCCCCTGGCCGCCGCCCTTCCCGCCGCCGCCCTGGGCGCGCAGGAGGACAAGAGGGTCGAATACGACAGCGAGCGCATGATCGAGCAGCACCCGGAGTTCAAGGACGCCCGCAGCCGCAAGGTGATATTCGTGGCACACTGCATCCTGAACCAGAACGCCCGGATAAGGAAATGCGCCTACACTCCCTCGGCCATTCCCAAGGTGCCGGCCGAGCTGATCGAGCGCGGGATCGGGATCGTGCAGATGGCCTGCCCGGAGCTGGGCGCCCTGGGCCTGGGCCGCGGCGGGCCGGTGGAAATCTACGATCAGCTCTCCACCCCCATCGGCCGTCGCTACCTTCGCACTCTTGCCTCGGACATAGTCTACCAGGTGCGGCAGTACCGTAAACAGGGCTACCGGGTGTTGGGCGTACTGGGGCTGGACGGCAGCCCGAGCTGCGGGGTCGACCTCACATGGTACGGCGATGAGCACGCCGGACGGGGGGCCTACATGGAGGAGCTGATAATCGCTCTCAAGGAGGCCGGCCTCGACATCCCGGTGCTGGGCATCCAGGATGCCGCCCCGGACAAGGCGCTCGAGATCATCCGCAAGTGGGACTCCGCCTGAGCGGGAAAGCCGCGGAACACCGGGTTGAGATACCTGTAGGGGAGGGTTTGAAACCCTCCCCTGCGTCGTTTTGGTCCGGGTTGTACAACCCTGTCCGCTTCGCGCGGGACAACCGCTACACACCCCGTCGGCTACGCCGCCACCCCTCTTCTTAGAGTGGATTGATCCCGCCACCGCCCGTAGTAACCCTCGCGGCCCGAAGAACGGTGCTTTAATTCCCCTCGATCAAGAGGGGCGCCCGCGCCAGCGGGCGGGGTGTGTAAAAAAAGGGGCACGGCAGCCGTGCCCCTGCAAAAACGATTACCAGCGTTACCCGCGCTTAGGGCTTACCCCTCCAGGTGGTAGACCCGCAGCGGGTTGTCGTGGACAATCCTCTGCACCACTTCATCGGGCAGGCCCAGCCCGGGAAGGCTGGTATGCCCGGCCTGACGGCGGAACGGGGCCGTGGGCTGGGTGCGCTCCCAGAGCAGGAACCGCATATGGCAGTCCACGTACTCGGCCGAGGTCTTCTCGTAGGCCTCCTCGGGCGCCAGGCCGCGGATGTCCACATCCTCCGGGCGCTGGAAGCTCTGGCTCTGGATGCCGCTGGCCACGCTCGGGTTGTCGTAGATCAGGTCCGTGCCGAACAGCACCCGCTCGCTCCAGCGGATACAGAGGTCACGCCAGTGGCGGCGTCGGGTCTCGTTGCGGGCCATTGCGGGCAGACGGGCCGAGATGTCCACGTACATGTTGGGGTGATGCTCCAGTTGCTCCTCCAGCGCCAGCGGGTCATCCGCCATGCTGGCCATGTGCGGGGCCACGAACACCGTGCCGCGGTGACGCTCGAACAGGGTGTCGCGCTCGCCCAGCAGTTCCTCCCGGCTGGGCAGGTTCTTGCGGTAGTAGCTCCACTCGGCGTAGGCGCCCACCAGCACGCCGCTCCAGAAATTGTTCTGGCCCAGCGGTTCCCAGAACGCCGGCGGGTCGGCCACGTGGATGAGGACCGGCACCCCCAGCCGCCCGGCGCGCTCGAACACCGGGTCCAGCCGATGGTCATCCACTCGCAGAAGCTGGCCGTCCGCGGTGCGCACCTCCAGGCCCAGGCTCTTGAAAATCTTGAGGCCCCTGGCCCCGCGCTCCACCCCCCGTTCCAGCTCATCCGCGGCCGCAGCGCCGAAATCCGGCCGGTCCACCCGCGACCAGTCGATGTTGGTCAACTGCGCGAACCGCCCCGGCCAGCGCCCGAACACGCTCAGCATGTGGTCCAGCCGCGGCCCGAAAGCGTCCATCCAGCCCAGGGTCACGCTGCATGCAATCCCGGTGCGGTCCATCACCCGGACCGCCAGGCCGGCCCATTCCGGCGGTATGTGCGTGTGCGCGTCGACGATCTCGAAATTCCTCGACATCCCTCTCTCCTTATCCTCTGTCCTCAAGAGCGGCTCAGGCCTCGAGCGGCTCTATCTCAGGCTTGCCCTCCAGGCGGCGGCGCCAGAACAGCTCCAGCGGATCGATCCAGTCGATGCTGCTCCCGGCGCGCCGGGCGCGGATGATTTCGCTTGTGACCAGTATCACCCGGTACAGGCTGTCACGAGCCCCATCCAGGTCCACGCTGCCGTGGCCGGGCAGCATGAACTTCCAGTTCTCGCCTTCCGGGTGACGGTACAGTTTCCAGAGGCTGGCCAGGTACTGGTCCCAATTGCAGTAGTCCGCGCCCATCCAGGCGTGACGGCCCAGGTGCAGGGCGATGTCGCCGGAAATCAGCCCCGGTTTGCCGTCCCAGGTCAAGCCGTAGCAGCAGCCGCCCGGCGTGTGGCCCGGAGTGTGGATCACGGTCAGGCTCGCGCGCCCGAAAGTGAGCGGCGCGCCCTCGCCAAAAGTGGCCGGGCTTTTCACCGGGTCGGGGATGTCCCCGGCCTGGGCCTTGATCTGGCCGGTCACGTAGGGGGCGTCGCCCTCGGGCACGAACACCGCCGCCCCGCGTCGCTCCCAGGCCGCCGCGGCCTCGGAGTGGTCGAAGTGCATGTGGGTGAGCAGCACCCAGCGGACTTTCTCAAGCGGGAACCCGAGCTGACGGATCTGCACCTCGACCAGCGGCTGGAACCGGGTGTAGCTGGGGTCCACCAGCAGAAGGCCCTCGCCCGTGTCCATCAGATAGATCGACTGGTGGTAATCCTCCGGCCCCAGCAGCCACAGGCCGGGCAGAATTTCGCCCGGACGGCGCTGTATCGGGGTCTCCAGGCGCGCCCACTTGCCGGACAGCTCGCAGAACAGGTCGTTGTCCTTTTTCCAGTCCGCGGCCGGGTCGGTCCAGTGGTCGTACTTGTACTGATCGAGGAATGTGGCGCGGTCGTGGATCACCTGGAACCCCGCGGCCGAGGTCTGGACCACCGCCGGATGGGACCGTCCCTCCGGCCCCGAGGCCCCCGGCTGGTTATCGACCGTCACCTTGCCGCTGCACGCTCCGACTGCCAGGCTCAGGCCCCCCAGGGCCAGGAAACCTCTGCGCTCCATAGTCCCTCCTCCGCTTCCGGCGTGGGAACACCGATTTAGCTTGAACAATGGGAAGACGTCTTTTATGTTTGAATGGTTTTTTATCCGCACTAATTTTTATTCAAATCGACGCCTTGAAAATATTATCCCCGGCCGGGCCGCGCGTAAAGGATATTCCTCACCGGGGCCAGGTCGCAGACAGGGCGGAGCCGGAACTCTGTCGAAAGAATGGAATACAACTCGGATAAATGATATCTTTCTGACCCAAACACGGAGGCACGATGCTCTACAAGGATGACTGGGAAAAGGTGCGCGAGCGCATGTGCGCGTTCTGGCGGGGCGAGCTTGTCGACCGGGTGGTGTTCCAGGTGACAGGCGCGCGCGACAATGTGCCGCAGACCAGCCGCTGGCACCCGTTTTTCCTGGCCCAGCATTATGACGAGCCGGAGCTGATCCTGGCCGAGTGGGAAAACTACTGCCGCCAGACCTTTTTCGGCGGAGAGTTCATCCCCAACCTCTGGGTCAACCTGGGCCCCGGAGTGCCGGCCGCGTTTCTGGGCGCGCAGCTGAAAGTGAACGACGACACGGTCTGGTTCGAGGCCCCGGGGGATGTCTCGCTGGAGGAGCTGGCCGCCAGCCGCCTGGACCTGGACAACAAGTGGTGGCGCGTCACCCGCGACATTACCCGTATGGCGGCCGAGAACGCGCCGGGCAAGTATTTCGCCGGGATGACCGACCTCAACTCCGTGTTCGACATAATCTGCCACCTGCGCGGCACCCAGCGCGTGCTGTACGATATGATGGACAACCCGGACGCGGTCAAGGCGGCCACCGAGGCCGTGAACCGGGTCTGGCTGGAGAGCTTCGACCGCCTGCATGCCCTGATCGCGCCGCACCAGGATGGGGCCTCGAACTGGATGAGCATCTGGTTCGAGGGCTGCGGCGGCGACACGCAGTGCGACTTCTCGGCCATGCTCTCGCCGGACATGTTCGCCGAGTTTGTTGTGCCGCACCTTCAGCAGGAATGTGTCCGCCTGGGCCACAGCATCTTCCACCTGGACGGTCCGGACCAGATCAAGCACCTGGACCTTCTGCTCGACATCCCGGAGCTGGACGGGATCCAGTGGGTGCCGGGCGCGGGCAACCCCTCGGTTGGCTCGCCCAAGTGGTATCCGCTGTACAAGAGGATTCAGGACAAGGGCAAGCTGCTGGTGCTGCAGAATATGGAACGGCAGGACGTGGAAAACACCCTGGCGAACGTGTCCAGCCGCGGCCTGTTGATCGAGGTCAAGGCCGACAGCGAGAGCGAGGCCCGCGACTGGCTGAAAAAAGCCGAAAAATGGACCCGGGACTGATTCTGTCCCACTCGGAGGGAGGTGGCAGGATGGAGGCAGGAAAGAGCGGCGCCAATCCGCTGGAGGTGTTCCAGCGCGAGGCCCCCGAGGTAGCGCGCGCGTTCGACGGCCTGATCCGCTCGCTGGTGGGCACGGATGGGCTGGACGGCAAGACCAAGCACCTGATCTACATCGCGCTCAAGGCAGCGGAGGCGGACGCCCTGGCCCTCAAGTTCCACGTGCCCATGGCCAAGGCCGCCGGTGCATCCCGCGCCGAGGTGCGGGACGCGGTCCTGATGAGCCTGACCGTGTGCGGCATCCGCGGGGTGGCCACCTGCCTGCCATTGGCCATGGAGCTGTACGACAGCCGGGGCTGAGCATGAGGCAGCAAAAACCGAATCGCGGACGTCAGTTTCCTTTTGCAGGGGTGAGCCTTGTGTTCGCCCAGGTTTTTTCCTAAGCCTTGTTATGTAGGGGCGGCCCCCTGTGGCCGCCCGTATAAATGGGGCAGGCACAGGGGCCTGCCCCTACGATAACCGATGCCTTTCAATGAAAGAGGCAAGGGCAACCGGATGGTCGCCCTTTTGTTTTTGCGGCCTCCGAATAACCAGTGCCCCTCACGCCCCGGTGAGCAGCACGATCTTGCCGCTCACCGCCCGCGCGCCCAGCAGCTCGTGCGCCCGCGCCGCCCGCTCCAGGGGCAGGCGCTCGGCGATCACCGGCGCGATCTTGCGCGCCTGCAGCAGCTCGAACAGGACGCCCAGGTCCTCACGGTGCCAGCCCGGGCGGCGTTTCTTGAGCGAAGTCACGTTGTAGCCCGCAATCCGCCTGCCGCCCCCGATGAGCGGCAGGATCGAAAAGTGCGGGTCGCGCACCAGGGCCTTGAGCGCGCCCACCGGGCTGCGCCGCCCGTCCCGCATGCCGCCGTAGAACCCGTAACCTATCAGTATTCCGCCGAAACCCAGCAGCCGGAACGAACGCCGCCAGCTCCGCCCGCCCAGCGGGTCGAAAGCCGCATCCAGACGGTCGCCGCCCAGGACGGCTCGCACCCGCGCGGTGAAATCCTCGCTGCGGTAGTCGATGCCCACTGCACCCAGGCTTTCCACCAGGGCCAGCTTGCCCCGGCTGGCCGTGCCGAACATCCTGAGACCGGCCAGGCCGCCCAACTGCAACAGCGCGGTGCCCACACCGCCCGCCGCCCCCTGCACCAGCACGCTGTCACCGGTTTCGACCCGCGCCACCCGGTGCAGCATCTGCCAGGCGGTCAGGTAGTTGAGCACCAGGCTCACCGCCTCGGCCGGGTCGAGGCCCTCTGGCACAGGCGCCAGGTCCTCCGCGTCCAGGCAGACATAGTCCGCATAGCCGCCACGCACGGTGAGCGCGGCCACGCGACTGCCCTCCGCCACACCCTCCACGCCCGGGCCCAGGCCCTCCACCCGCCCCACGATGTCATAGCCCGGGCTGAACGGGAACGGCGGAGCGCCGGGGTAAATGCCCTCGCGCATCATCACGTCGGCGAAAGCCACTCCCGCAGCCTCCACCCGCACCAGCACCTGTCCCTCGCCCGGCTGCGGCGGCTCCCCGGTCACCACCCGGAGCACCTCCGGTCCCCCGCGGCGGGTTATCATCACTCTGCGGTTCAGCATCTTCCTCCTCCCGTAAGTTTTAATATATACTACAGCAATATATCCCCTCTTCGTGGAAAAACCAAACTCGCACCGTCTCACGGGTTTTCGCGGACGAATAGACAAACAGGCTCCGGACTGTTATTATGGACTACATAGTTTGGTTTCGAGAAGACAGAAACTACCATCAAATGAAAGGTAGCTTTGATGAAACTGGTGATAGTGGGAGGCGTGGCCGGCGGAGCCTCGGCCGCGGCGCGGGCGCGCCGGATGGATGAAAAGGCTGAAATAGTGATTCTGGAGCGCGGCGAGCATGTCTCGTTCGCCAACTGCGGCCTGCCCTATTTCGTGGGCGGCGAGATACGCGACCGCGGCTCGCTGCTGGTCCAGACCCCGCAGTCCCTGGCGCGGCGGTTCCGGATCGATGTGCGCACGCACAGCGATGTGATCTCGATCGACCGCGCCGCCGGGAAAGTGAAAGTACGCGAACTGCAGACCGGACGAGAGTATGAGGAGACCTACGACAAGCTGATCCTGGCCCCAGGTGCCTCGCCGGTTGTCCCGCCGATCCCCGGCGCCGACCTTCCGGGTGTGTTCACCCTGCGCAACGTGCCGGATGCCGAGCGGATCAAGGCCTGGGTCGAGAGCCGCAAGCCCGCCTCTGCCCTGGTGGTGGGCGCGGGGTTCATCGGGCTGGAGATGGTGGAAAGCCTGAGCCGCCTCGGCCTCAAGGTTCACCTGGTCGAGATGGTGGACCAGGTGCTGCCCGTGCTGGATGCGGATGCGGCCTCGTTCCTCAAGGTTGAGTTGCAGGATAACGGAGTCAAACTTCACCTGGGTGTACAGGCCACAAGCTTCGAGCTGGCGAGCGAGGGCCTGCGCGTGGGGCTTTCCGACGGCAGCGTGGTTGAGGCCGGGCTGGTGATTCTTTCCGTGGGCGTGCGGCCCGAGACAGGGCTGGCCAAAGCCGCCGGGCTGGAGCTGGGCGCGCGCGGCGGCATCCGCGTGGATGACCGGATGCGCACCAGCGACCCGGATATTTATGCTGTGGGAGATGCGGTCGAGGTGCGCGATCTGGTGACCGGAAACATGGAGCTGATCGCCCTGGCCGGCCCCGCCAACCGTCAGGGCCGCATCGCCGCCGACAACGCGGTCCTGGGCGCGGAGCGGATATTCAAGGGCAGCCTGGGGACTTCAGTGGTGCGGGTGTTCAACCTCGCCGCGGCCCATGTGGGCGCGAGCGCCAAGCGCCTGGCCCGTCTCGGGATCGAGCACCGGGTCTCCTGGACCCACAGCTACTCGCACGCCACCTATTATCCAGGGGCGCAGCGCATGTCGATCAAGCTGCTCTTCGCCCCGTCGGATGGCCGTATCCTGGGCGCGCAGATCGTGGGCGGCGAGGGCGTGGACAAGCGGATCGACATCCTTGCCACGGCGATCACCGCCGGGATGAGCGTGTACGATCTGACCGAGTTGGACCTGGCCTACGCTCCGCCTTTCGGCGCGGCCAAGGACCCGGTTAACATGTCCGGCTACGCGGCGCAGAATGTCCTGGAGGGCAAGGTGGAGGCGGCGCAGTGGGATGAGCCCGCGGGCAGCGGGGCGCTGATCCTGGACGTGCGCACGCCCATGGAATTTGCCGCGGGCCACCTGCCCGAGGCGCTCAACCTGCCCCTGGACGACCTGCGCGAAAACCTCGACACCCTGCCGCGCGACCGTGAGATACTGGTCTACTGCCGGGTGGGGCTGCGCGGCTACATCGGCGCGCGTATCCTCAGCCAGAACGGTTTCCAGGCGCGCAACCTCAGCGGCGGGATCGTGACCTGGTCCGCGGCCACGGGCAGCGGCCTGCGGGTCTGACCCAAACCGGGCAGGCACAGGGGCCTGCCCCTACATCCGTCGGTATCCACAGGGGCACGGCGCGCCGTGCCCCTGCAGTTTTACCCGTACAGCCCCCCTGTAACACAATCTGTCCACGCCCGTTTTCTTTCGTAGGGGCGAGATATATCTCGCCCGGCTTTTTGTGTTATGCGCCGGTTCACCCGCCCAGTCCATCCGGGTCGTACTCACCGGTGCGACCTCCAGCCCCGCCGGATGCTCCACACGCAGAAAAATCGGCTTGCGAAGCGCCGGGCTTCCGCTTATAATGCAGCAGGTCTGGCGGAAACAGAGGCCTGAACATTGTCAATAAAAGGAAGTCGATGATAGAGATACGGATACACGGCCGCGGCGGGCAAGGCGCGGTGTTCGCCTGCAGCATGCTGGCGCGCGCCCTGTTCGAGGAGGGCCGCTGGGTCCAGGCGTTCCCGCATTTCGGAGTGGAGCGCCGCGGGGCCCCGGTGGCGGCTTTCGTGCGTTTCGACGAGCGCCCAATCGAGCTGCGCTGCCATATCTACCAGCCGGATTACGTGGTCATCCTCGACCCGACCCTGGCCGGCCTGCCCTCGACCATCCAGGGCCTCAAACCGGGCGGCGGCGTGCTGGTCAACTCGCCCTGCGGCCCCGCCGAATTCGGCCATTTCAAGCATTGCCGGGTCGCCACGGTGGATGCCAGCTCCATCGCGCTCAAGCACAAGCTCGGCTCCATCGCCAGCCCGATTGTCAACACGGCCATCCTCGGGGCTTTCGCCCGGTTCACCGGGATCGTGAGCCTCGATTCCATTCTCGGAGCGGTGATCGAGATAATCAAGCGCAGGACAGACGACAATATCGCCGCGGTAAAGGAATCTTTCGACAAGGCCGTGCTGCCCGAGGACGACCGGACATTGGCCGCTCCCGCGCGGGCCCACGGCGGGATTTGAATGTTCCGTTTCGCTCTTTCCCCGGAGAATATCGATGAGCAGTGAATCCGGGTCCCCGATAAAGGACTTGCCGCCGGTTTCGGTGAACCTGGCGGATATGCGCTGGAACAAGACCGGCGCCTGGAGTTTCTTCGCCCCGGTCTACCGCGAGAAAGCCTCGCCCTGCGCCATGGAGTGCCCGCTGGGTGAGCCGGTCAACCGCTACATGCACTTGGTGCGTGCGGGACGCTGGCGCGAGGCCTGGGAGCTGATCGTGGCGGCCAACCCCCTGCCCGCGGCCTGCGGGCGGGTCTGCTACCACACCTGCGAAAGCGCCTGCAACCGGGGCGAACTGGACGGTGCGGTCAATATCCACGGCACGGAGCGTTTCCTGGGCGACATGGCCCTGGAGGAGCGCTGGACCCCACCCTGGACGCCCGCAGCCGAGCGGGGCGGCCCCCCGGTGGCGGTGGTCGGCTCCGGCCCGGCCGGAATGGGCTGCGCCTGGGGCCTGCGCCTGGCCGGCTACCCGGTGGTGGTGTACGAGCGCGAAAGCTCGCCCGGCGGGATGCTGCGCCTGGGCGTGCCCGAGTTCCGTATGCCGCGCAACGTGCTGGATGGTGAGCTGGCGCGCCTGGAGTCAGTGGGCGTGCAGTTCCGCCTGGGCGCTCCCGTTGAGGACCTGGCCGAGGTGGCGCGCGAGTCGCGGGCCATATTCCTGGCCACCGGGGCCCACGGCTCCCGCGACCCTGGCGTGACGATACCCGCCTCCACCGAGGGCGTGTTCTTCGGCCTGGAATTCCTCAAGCGTTTCAACCTGGGACAGAAAGTCGCCACCGGCCGACACCTGGCAGTAGTGGGCGGCGGCAACACGGCTATCGACGCGGCCCGGGCGGGCCTTCGCCTGGGAGCCGAGGTCAGCCTCTACTACCGCCGCAGCCTGGCCGAGATGCCGGCCCACCCGGAGGAGGTGCGCGAGGCAATTGGCGAGGGTGTGGATTTCGTCTTCCAGGCCGCGCCCACCACGCTGACCGTACAGGACGGACGGGTGAGCGGGCTGGAGATGATCCGCATGCGGATGGGCGCGCCGGACGCCTCCGGCCGGGCGCGTCCCGAGCCGGTGCCGGGAAGCGCGTTCCACGCTCCGGCCGACACTGTTGTGTTCGCCATCGGCGAGACCCCCGAGCTGGGCTGGCTACCCGCGGACATCCAGAACGAAAACGGCCGTCTGCGGGTGGATGCCCTGTTGCGCACCACCGCGCCCGGAGTGTTCGCCGGCGGCGACCTGGGCCCGGGGATCAACTCGGTGAGCCACGCCCTGGCCGATGGCGTGGCCGCGGCGCGCAACATGCACACCCTGCTCGCCGGACTCGACCTTCCGCGCGACAGTGGCCAGAGCCTTGAGAGCGTGGCTTTCGCGAAAATAAACACGGATTATTTCGAGCCGCGGCCCCGTCAGGAGGCCCCCACCACGCTGGTGAAAAACCCGCTGGGCAGCCGGGCGGAGATCGCCGGTGCGTTCAGCCCGGAGCAGGCCGTGGCCGAAAGCTCGCGCTGCTTCGACTGCGGCACCTGCGTGCGCTGCGACAACTGCCTGATTTTCTGCCCCGACCTGGCGATCCAGGCCCAGGACGGCGCCTACGCGGTGCGCAAGGAGTATTGCAAGGGTTGCGGGATCTGCGCCCAGGAATGCCCGCGCTACATAATCACCATGGAGAAAAAACCCTGAAAGAGCTGATTACAGGCAACGAGGCGGTCTCCACAGCCGTGCGCCTGGCCCGCGTGCAGGTGATCGCGGCCTATCCGATCACCCCGCAGACCAGCGTGGCCGAGAAGCTTAGCCTCTATTGCGCCGAGGGCATGCTGGACGCCGATTTCATCAAGGTGGAGAGCGAGCACAGCGCCATGGCCTGCGTGATCGGGGCCGCCAGCACGGGGGTGCGCACTTTCACCGCCACGAGCAGCCAGGGCCTGGCCCTGATGCACGAGATGCTGCACTGGGCCAGCGGCGCGCGCCTGCCTATCGTGATGGCCAATGTCAACCGCGCCCTGGGCGCGCCCTGGAGCATCTGGTGCGACCACAGCGACAGCATGGCCCAGCGCGACACCGGCTGGCTGCAGTTCTTCTGCGAGAGCTGCCAGGAGGTGCTGGACACGGTGCTGATGTCGTTCCGCCTGGCGGAAAAGGTTGCCACACCGGTCATGGTGCTGCTGGATGGCTTCATCCTCAGCCACACCGCCGAGCCGGTGGATGTCCCCGAGCCCGAGGCGGTGGACCGTTTCCTTCCGCCCTGGGACCCGCCCCTGGTGGTGGACCCGTCGCAGCCGCACACGTTCAACGCGGTGACCAGCCCCGAGTATTTCATGGAGTTCAAGCAGCAGCAGGCCGAGGGCGCCTCCGCCGCCGAGGCTGTCGCGCGTGAGGTGAGCGCGGAGTTTGCCAGAGAATTCGGACGCAACTGGCCCCTGACCGAGGCGTTCATGGTCGAGGACGCCGAGACGGTCCTCGTGGCCGCCGGGACCAGCGCCGGCACCTGCCGTCACGTGGTGCGCCGCCTGCGTGAACAGGGGCGCAAAGTCGGCCTGGTGCGCATGCGCATGTTCCGCCCGTTCCCGTATGCGGACCTGCGGGCCATGCTGGGCGGAGCGAAGAACGTGGCGGTGCTCGACCAGTCGGTGAGCCCGGGCACGGACAGCCCGCTCTGCCAGGAGGTCAAATCGGCGCTCTACGGACTGGACAGCGGCAAGGCCGGTCCGCGGGTGTTCGGGTTCGTCGCCGGCCTGGGCGGACGGGATATCGTGCCCGAGAATATCGAGCGCATGCTGGACGTGGCCGAGGGCGAGCACCCGCCCGTGCCGGGACGGCTCAACTGGCTCGGGCTCAACCATTAATAGAACAGGGCACGGGCAGGCCGTGCATTTAAATCCCCCCACTAAGCAACATAGTTGCTCTAAAAAGAGGGGTGGCGGCTTTAGCCGCCGGGGTGTGTGCCTTTGCCTCCCCCTTTGAAAAAGGGGGATTGAGGGGGATTTGATATAATAAATCATTTCCTGCCTCAGTCGTAAAGGGGATAAAGCGGACCGTTTGATTAAATCCCCCCTGGCCCCCCTTTTCAAAAGGGGGGAAGCTGGCCGCCAGGGTGTGTAACATCGGTTACGGCCTGCCTTGCACATCCGGAAATGTAGAAACGCCAACCGTATGTCGTAGGGGCGGGATATATCCCGCCTGCGGAAACCGATAGAGGTCGTACATGAGCGAAAACACAACCGCCACCCCTCCGGCCGAGGACCTGCGCCGCTACCTCAAGGACGAGCCGTTCGGCTGCGGCAACCTGGCCTGCCCCGGCTGCGGCGAGCCCATCGCCCTGCGCGAGGTGCTTAATGCCCTGGAGGGCAAGGCTGTGATCGTGATCCCGGCCTGCTGCGGCAGCATTATCGACGGCCTCTACCCCTATTCCAGCGCGCGGGTGCCGGTGCTGCACACCCCGTTCGCCACCGCCGCCTCCACCTCGAGCGGCGTGCTGGCCGGACTGCGGCGGCGCGGCTTCAAGGATACTACGGTAGTCGCCTGGGCCGGGGATGGCGGCACGTACGACATCGGCCTGCAGGCCCTCTCCAGCGCGGTGGAGCGCAATGATGATTTCCTGTATATCTGTTACGACAACGAAGCCTACATGAACACCGGCATCCAGCGCTCCAGCAGCACCCCGCTTCTGGCCTGGACCACCACCACGCCCGAGCATCACCCCAAGCAGGCGCCCAAAAAAGATATCCTTGAGATCATGGCCGCGCACTACATCCCCTACGCAGCCACGGCCACGGTGTCTTTCCCCGAGGACCTCGTGGCCAAGGTGCGACGCGCCCGGGCTATCAAGGGCTCCAAGTTCATCAACATACTTTCGCCCTGCCCCACCGGCTGGCAGACCCGGCCCCAGGACTCGATCCGGGTGGCGCGCCTGGCCGTGACCACCAATGTTTACCCGCTGGTCGAGGTGTTCGACGGAGTGCGGCGGGTGCTGCGCGACAATCCCTCGCCGCGCCCGGTGCGCGAGTATCTGGAGGCCCAGGGAAGGTTCCACCACCTGCAGGAGGCGGATTTCCTGACCATCCAGCAGCGGGTGGACGAGACCTGGGCCAAGGTGCGCAGCCGCGCGGATGAGCTGGTCTGAACCTTATCCCAGGTGCGGAGGTCCGATGCCCCGAACGGTCAGCACCGGCCCGTCCGCGACCGGACGCCGCGAGTTCCTGGCCGCAGCCGTTGCAGCGCCGGCCCTGGCCGCAATGGCCGCTTTCAGCCCGGCGGCACAATCCCGACCTGAAACCGAACCGACAACCCCGCAGGATGGTTGCAGCATGCCGGATAAGCTTGTCGTGCTCTGGACCAGCGGCGACCGCGAGGTCGCCCTCAAAATGGCGTTCATGTACACGTTCAACGCCAAGGCGCAGCTCTGGTGGAAGGATGTGACCCTGATCGTCTGGGGCGCCTCGGCCCGCCTTCTGGCAGTGGACCTCGAGCTGCGCGAGTACGCCCACCGGATGCTGGACTCCGGGATAAAAATTCAGGCCTGCAAGGCCTGCGCGGACAGCTACGGAGTGAGCGACAACCTGGCCAGCCTGGGGGTCGAGGTGAGGGGCATGGGCCAGCCGCTGACCGAATACCTCAAGGACACGAACACGCGTGTCATCACGATCTGAGCGGATGAAAACCCGGCTGACATACTGGCTCATCGCCCTCTGCCTGCTGGCCGCCGCACGCCTGAGCGCTGGCGCTCCCGCCGCGGTGGCGGTCTGCGGGCCGGAGCTGCACAGCGGGCAGGTGTTCGGCTCCGGGGAGACTGTGGCCAACGCTTTCGGCGCCCCGGCCGAGGCGTTCCTCTTTACACCGGACTGCCGGATGCTGGTCCTGGCCCCCGGCCTCACCCAGCGCCTGCCCGAGGCGGCCGCCGCCCCGGACAGCCTGTTCGGCCTGGCCGTGGAGGCCCTGGGCTGGTTCGAGGGACGTTACGCGCGGCTCATCCAGTCCCTGAGCCCGGAACAGGCCGAGGCCGACACGGTGGAGGCGTTCCTGGTATATCCCCTGGGGGCGGTGCTGCTGGACATTCCGGAGGCGTTCAAGTGGCAGGGGGACAGCCTGGAGTGCCGGTTCACCCTGCGCAAAGAGGGCAAGCGCCGGGCGCTCTACAGCCTGAGCACCCGTGACGGACGGGTGAAAAGCGCACAGTATGACAGCCTGCTTCAGTTGGGGGAGGTCTATCGCTGGAGCGTACACGGCCCCGAGGCCGCCGATTCAAGCTGGTTCGGGGTGCTGGACGACAACGGGCTGGTCGAGCTGGGGGCGCTGCTCGAACGTCTGGAAAGCCTCGAGCAAAGCGACCCCGGCCCGGATGGGAAAGTCCCGTTCGGCTGGGTCTGGCTCAAGGTCGCCCTGCTCAGCCGTCGCGGCCTCTACTACGAGGCCCGCTCCGTGGTCCGCACCCGCCGCGAGCTGTACCCGGAGGACACCGCGCTCTGCGACAGCCTCCTTCACCGGGTGCGCCTTCTGCAGCGCCGCGGCGACCCCTCCTAAGCCTCCTCGGCCGCGGCCCACCCGGGGCTTTTTCGCACACCCTGTTGCGGACCAGCCGCAACAGGGCCTCACCCACCATCCAGAGCGCCAGGGCCGTTACATCCGGGACCTATCCCCCCACTGAAAGATCAACCAGCCTGAATCTTTTATGCGCTGACCCGCTCCGCCTTCCTCTTGAGAAATACCCGGATGGAAAGCGCTACAACGCCTATGGAAAGAATCAGCAGAAGCAGATCGACGGCCAGCAGGATAT